>CAVDTO010000141.1:0-5185 GCA_963611895.1 bacterium | reverse complement strand
CCTGCGGAAACGTCGGGTTGCGCTTTCGAACAAATGTTTGGTTACTCCATAATTCTGTAAATAAAAACGGGACGCAGCCGTTTAAACTACGTCCCGTTTAGCGCTTGGGCAACTAGGCCCAAACCGTTCGAAACCTCGAACTACTTGATGTTGTACTGCTCCATGAGGGCGTCGACGGTGCCGTCGTCGGTGAGCTCCTGGAGGGCCTTGTTGATGTCCTTCTTGAGCAGGGTGTTGCCCTTGTTGATGGCGATGCCGTAGTCCTCACCGGTGGAGATCATCTTGACCACGTGGCAGGTGGTGAACTGATCGGAGGTGAGCTGGGCGGCAACGGAGCGGTTGGTGATGACCGCGGTGCCCTGGTCGGACTGGAGCGCGCTGAAGCACTCGGTGGCGTCCTTGAGCGACTTGATGGTGGCCTTGGGGAAGTTCTCCTTGGCGAAGGACTCGGCGGTGGAGCCGGACTGGACGATCAGCGTGGCATCCGCGGTGTTGAGCTTCTCCTCGTAGTTGTCGCCCGTGATGTCGGCATTGTCGGTCTTGGTGACGATCGCCTGGTCATCGGTGTAATAGGCGTCGCAGAAGTCGACGGTCTTCTTGCGCTCGGGAGTGATGGTCATGGCAGCGATGGACACGTCGTACTTGGTGCCGGAGGCCACGCCCGCCACGAGCGAGTCGAAGTCGTTGTTGACGTACTCGACCTCAAGACCGAGCTTGTCGGCGATCTTGGCGACGAGCTCGAGGTCGAAGCCCTTGTAGTCGCCGTTGTCGTCCTTGTACTCGAACGGCGCGTACTCGGCGGAGGTGCCCACGGTGAGCTTGCCGTCGTTCACGAGCACGTACTGCTTGGAACCGTCGACCTCGTCGGAGGTGATGGTCTCGATAGGATCGGCCGAGCCGGCAACGGTTGCGGTCTTGGTGCCGCCGCAGCCCGCGAGCGCGAACGCGAGCACGATCGCCGACGCGCACGCGACGGTGGCGCCGATCTTCTTAAGGGTGTTCTTCTTCATGTTTCTCCTTCCCATGGCCCCACTTGATCGGGGCGCATAAAAACTCAGCTGATTATCTGCCAAGCGCGGGCGCCCGTTCGCTAGAAATAAAGAAGAAACCTAACGGACATGCATATTTATTCGGTTTTATGCGTTGAGCTTTATAGACGATTTACAGACGGCTCTCTCGCATGGCATCGAGAATATGGGCGATACGCTGGGTCGATGCGGGCGGCATCACCGGACTCTCCGTCTTTCCGGCACGCACGAGGCTGCAGAAATGATTCACCTCGCCAAAGAAATCATCCACCAGCGCGGGCGCGTCGATCGCCTTGCAGCGGCCGTCCGCGTAGCGAACCTCGGCATGCTCGGGGCGGTGCAGGCGGTCGACCACAATGGACCCGCGCTCGCACGTGATCGTGAGCACGCTTTGGTAGTCCGCCTCTCCGTCGAGAACGAAATGCGCGTCCACGTCGCCGATGGCAAGACGGATATCGTCCGCCCAGTCGACGCGCTCCCCTTCTTGCGCGGCAGCGCGCCAGCGCGTATTGGAGCTGAGCACGCGGATGTCGGGGCCTTGCGCGAGCTCCTCGACCCATGAGACGGCGTAACAGCCCATGTCGAGCAGGGCCCCGCCCTGGCGCGCGTCGAGCAAGTACGGCGTGGGCGTGGGGCCATAGTCGAGCGTCTGGACAGACTCGATCGAACGGACCGCTCCGAGCTCGCCCACGGCGATAAGCTCCATCACGCGGTCGTGCAGCGGGCAGAAGCGGTTCTTCATCGCCTCCATGAAGAGGGTTCCCGTGCGCTCGGACGCTGCGCGGATCGCGCGAGCCTCGCTCTCGCACACGAAGGCCGGCTTTTCGCAGAGCACCGCCTTGCCGGCCTCGAGCGCACGTTCTGCCCAGGTGGCGTGCAGGCCGTGCGGGAGCGAGAGATAGATGGCGTCGATGGCGGGATCATCGATGAGGCGCTGGTAGGCAGCCTTGCCGTTATCGCTCGGACTGGCGTAGCGGCGCTCCTCGGCAACGGGATGCTCCTCGGCAAACGCGGCGAGCTTCTCTGCCGTGCGGCCGGCGATGGCCGCAAGCTCGGCCCCCTCGACCTGCTCCAAGCTCGCGGCAAACCGGTGCGATATGCGCCCGGCGCCCATGATGCCCCAACGAATCGTCATGCTCTGCTCCTTTACAAATAACGCCTCTCAGCGGGTCCGCCCAGTCTCAGCGGTCTCACCCATTCCCAGCGGCTCCGTCTATTTTGAACGCCCTACCCCGCGCAGCTTGCCGTAGAGCTTGAGCGCGGGCGTCACCGGGCCCGGCTGAAAGCGCCGCCGCACGTCGTCCATGCGCGCGGGGATATCGATATGCTGCGGGCAATGGCGGGCGCACTTGCCGCACTTCATGCAGTTGCTCGCGAGCTTAGGCTCGGCCGTGCGCACGGCGCTCGCGGCAAAGTACTGCCAAACGCCCTGGAACCAGCCATAGGCAAAGCTCCCGTTGTAGGCGGCAAAGCAGCCGGGGATGTTGATGCCCTTGGGGCAGGGCATGCAGTAGTTGCAGCCGGTGCAGGGCACGCGGTTGCAGCGCTCGAGCTCGGCACGCACGCGCTCGATGACCTCATGCTGCGCAGGCGTCAGCGAGCCGGCAAGGGCGCGCTCGGCCCCCTGCGCGTTCTGCTCGACCTGCTCGGGCGCGGCCATGCCCGAGAGGAGCATCGTCACCTGCGGGTAGTCCCAGACCCAGGCGAGACCCCACTCGGCGGGTGTCTTGAGCTCGGGGTCTCCCGCGGCCTCGAAGATCTTTGCCGCACGGGCGGGCATCTTGTCGGCCAAGCGGCCGCCGAGCAGCGGCTCCATGATGAACACGGCAAGCCCGCGCTCCGCAGCCGCCATGAGTCCCGCCGTTCCCGCCTGGTAGGTCTCGCCCGTGTAGTTGTACTGGATCTGGCAGAAGTCCCACGCAAAGGCGTCGAGCACGCGCGAGAAGTCGGCCGCGCTCCCGTGGTACGAGAACCCGACCTGGCGAATGCGGCCCGCCTCCTTTTGGCGGCGGATCCAATCCTCAACTCCCAGCTCGCACAGGCGCTCCCACTGGGCCGGCGCCGTGATGTTGTGAATGAGGTAGTAGTCCACGTGGTCGGTACGCAGGCGACGGAGCTGCTCGTCAAAGAACCGGTCGAGGTCTGCGGGCTCCTTGCACGAGGCATGGGGCAGCTTGGTTGCCAGGAACACGCGGTCGCGCAGGCCCAAGTGCTCGAGCGCCGCGCCCACGCACTCCTCGTTCCCCGGGTAAAGATAGGCGGTATCGAGGTAGTTGATGCCGGCGTCGACGGCGGCGGCAATGATCTTCTCGGCCGCCTTTTGGTCGGGCTTGCCGGGCGCAAAGGTCGGGAACCGCATGCACCCGAGCCCCAGGGCCGAGATACGGTTGCCGCTCTTTGGGTCGACGCGATACTGCATGGGGCTCCTTTGCGTGGCGATTTCTTAGCTGCTCCATCTTAGCTTCGCAACGCGCGCCGCGCATGCATCGGTTCTCGGCAGGGGCGCCCGATACCCGCGGAGCCATCGGCGCCCACCCCGCTCGCCCGTGCCCGCACGCCTGCGCCGCTCGCCCACACCCTGTACAGTGGCAGCCCCGTCCAAGACCGCGTGGCAATCAGCCGGCCCAAGCAAGCACGCCGCAGCCCCGCCCTCCCCGCAAGCCAAGGCCCGCCATGACACGGCAGGCCTCTGTTTCAGATCGATTTCGCACGCGTTACGACACCGTCACCTTGGCAGAGGCGCCCTCCGCACGCCCGAACGCGTTCCTAAGATGAAGCCACGCGCCAGCAGGGCGCAAGGGTTCCGTCATAGGAGGGCATCATGGCCGCAACCGATCTTTGGTCTTTGGTTTCCACGCTCAAATCCGAAAGCTATAAGTGGGTCGACCTCACCCACACGCTCTCGCCCGACACGCCGCACTGGTTCGGGTTCAAGCCCTTTGAGGCCGAGAAGCTCTTCGATTACGCCGAGGGCACGCCCGACGACATGATGGCCCCCATGCGCTGCTTTCAGTACTCCATGGCCTCGCAGTACGGTACGCACATCGACGCACCGCGCCACTTCCACGGCGAGGGCCGCTCGCTCGGCGAGATCGAGCCCATCGAGATGATGTGGCCGCTCTGCGTGGTCGACAAGCACGAGGAGTGCGCCGCGAACCCCGACTTCGTCCTCACCGTCGACGACCTCAAGGCCTGGGAGGAGGAGCACGGGCGCATCCCCGAGGGCGCCTTCGTAGCGTTCCGCTCCGACTGGTCCAAGCTGCCGGACCTCGAGAACAAGGACGAGGCCGGCCAGCCGCACTACCCCGGCTGGGACCTTGCCGCCATCAAGTGGCTCGTCGAGGAGCGCAATATCGGCGCCATCGGACACGAGCCGGCAGACACCGACCCGGCGACCGTGACCACGCGCGAAGACGCCTACCCCTACCCGGGCGAGCAGTACATCCTCTCGGTCGACCGCTACCAGATCGAGGTCATGGACCATCTCGACGAGCTGCCCGCCACGGGCGCGCTCATCGTGTGCAGCTTCCCCAAGGTGCGCGACGGCGTCGGGTTCCCCGCGCGCTGCTTTGCCATCTGCCCCGCAGAGTAGGCGCGGATGAGTATCGAGAACGTAGCGTTCATCGGCAAGGGAGCGGTGGGCCTGCTCTACGGATCGATGATGGCAAGGGCACTCGGCAACGACGCGGTTGCCTATGTGATGGACGACGAGCGCTTCGAGCGCCACGCAAACGATGTGCTCGTCATTAACGGCGAGCCATGCGCACTCACGAGCACCCCCGCAAGCAAGGCCCAACCGGCGGACCTCGTGATCCTCACGGTCAAGACGACCGGGCTCGACCAGGCGCTGGAGACCATGGAGGCGCTCGTCGGCCCCCACACGCGCATCGCGAGCCTCTGCAACGGGATCACGAGCGAGCAGAAGATAGCCGAGAGGTTCGGCTGGGAGCGCACCGTCCTCGGCATCTGCCAGGGCATGGACGCCGTCTTCTTGGACGGCGCGCTCACCTACCACAGCTGCGGAGAGATCCGCTTTGGCGCCGCCGAGCAAACGGACCCGCAGGTCGTGGCCGACATCGACGAGCTCTACACGCGCTGCGGCATCCCGCACACCGTGGAGAGCGACATCCTCCACCGCATGTGGGCAAAGCTCATGC
>CAVDTO010000140.1:0-5210 GCA_963611895.1 bacterium | reverse complement strand
CCATGAAGACCGATACGCGCGCCTGCGCCCGCGAGCTCGGCCTTGGACCCGGTCAGCCGCGCATCTTGTCTTACTTGGCCACGCGCGGCGTGAGTACCCAGCGCGAGATCGCCAAGTACCTGGTGATTGACCCGTCTGCCGTGTCGCGCATGCTCGATGCGCTCGAGCGCGGCGGCTTTGTGGAGAGCGTGCCGGGGCGCGACCGCCGTTGTCGTTCGCTCGAGATCACCGCTCAGGGCCGTGAGGCCGTGCGTCGCTGGGACGCCGAGTGCTATCGCGTGGACGAGCTCATGCTCGCGGGCTTTACGCCCGAGGAGCGGGCTCAGTTCAACGCGCTGCTCGACCGCGCCCGTTGCAATATCATGCGCGAGCTCGGCGATGCGGGCGACGAAACCGACGCGCTCATCGCGGACTCGGTGCCGCCGCTGCCCGAGACCGCGCCGGCGGGGGCTTGCCCCCAGGCTCCCGCGGCAGGGGAGGGCGCCTGCCGTGAATAACCTCAAGCTGCTGTTCTCGTACCTCGGGCCTTACCGCCGCGACGCCCTCTTGGGCATCGCCTTCGTTGCCGTGGAGACCTCGCTCGAGCTCTTCATCCCCGTGCTCATGTCGCAGATCATCGACACGGGCGTGCCCGCACACGACGTCGCGCTCATCGTGCGCCAGGGCGCGCTCATGCTCGCCTGCGCCGGCCTCTCGCTCGCGCTGGGGCTCGGCTACTCGCGCCTCTCCGCCCGCGTTGCCGTGGGGCTGGGTTCCAACCTGCGCCGCGCCGAGTACGAGCAGATCCAAACGCTCGCGTTCGGCAATCTCGACGCCTACGAGACGAGCTCGCTCGTCACGCGCATGACCACCGACATCACAGTCATCCAAAACGCCATCATCAACGGGTTCCGCCCGCTCGCGCGCGGCCCGGTGCTGCTCATCATGGGCCTCGTCTACGCCTTCATGCTGAGCCGCTCGCTCGCCCTCGTGTTCGTGTGCATCCTGCCCGTGCTCGCCATCTGCCTGGGTGTTATCACCTGGCGCGTGAGCCCGCTCTACCGCAGGCTCCAGTGCTCCATGGACAACCTCAACGGTACGGTGCAGGAGAACCTGACTGCCATACGCGCCGTCAAGGCCTACGTGCGCGCCGATCACGAGTGCGAGAAGTTCGACCGCGTGAACGCCGACCTTGCCGCCACCTCCACGAGCACGTTCGGCACGGCCGTCCTCAACGTGCCCGCGTTCCAGGCAGCCATGTACGCGGCCGCAACGGGCGTGCTCTGGTTTGGCGGGCGCATGATCCTCGCGGGGGAGCTCGGCGTGGGCGCGCTCACGGGCTTCATGAGCTACGTGCTGCTCATCATGAACTCGCTCATGATGATCTCGAACGTATTCTTGCTGCTCACGCGTGCGCTCACGAGCGTCGACCGCATCTCGGAGGTGCTTGCGGAGGTGCCCGCGATCGCGGCGCCCGAACCCGAGCGCGCTCTCCACGAGGTCCCGTGCGGGTCGGTCGCCTTCAAAGATGTGAGTTTCAAGTATCGCGCCGACGCCGCCGAGAACGTGCTCGAGCACATCGACCTCGCCATCGAGCCGGGCTCGACCGTGGGCATCCTCGGCGGCACGGGTTCGGGCAAGAGCTCGATCGTGCAGCTCATCGCCCGTCTGTACGATGCGAGCGCGGGTGCGGTCGAGGTCGGCGGACATGACGTGCGTGCCTACGACCTCACTGCCCTGCGCGACGCCGTGGGAATGGTGCTGCAGAAGAACGTGCTGTTCTCGGGCACGGTGCGCGAGAACCTGCTCTGGGGCAACCCCGACGCCAGCGATGCCGAGCTGCTCGATGCCTGCCAGGCGGCCTGCGCCGATGAGTTCCTCGACCGTATCGGCGGGCTCGACGGAGACTTGGGCCAGGGCGGCGCGAACGTCTCGGGCGGGCAGAAGCAGCGCCTGTGCATCGCGCGCACGCTGCTCAAGCGCCCGCGCATCCTCGTGTTCGACGACTCCACGAGCGCGGTCGACATGGCGACCGAGGCCAAGATCCGCGCGAACCTCGCGGCCATCCCTAACGTCACGACGATCATCATCGCCCAGCGCATCACGAGCGTGATGGACGCCGACCGCATCGTCGTCGTGGACGACGGGCGCATCCACGGCCAGGGTTCCCACGAGGAGCTCATGCGCACGGACGAGATCTACCAGGAGATCTACGCGAGCCAGATGGAGTTCGCGGAAGGGGGAACGGGGGCTGCGTGCGGTGCCGACAGTGTTGCCGACGGTGCCGCTGCTGCCGCTGTTGGCGTTGCGGCCGGCGCCGCTGGCGAAAGAGGCGAGCAGGTCGCCGTGCCCGCAGTTCCCGCTCCCGCGAAGGAAGGTGATCCCCGTGCCTAAGACGACGGCCCAAGCGCGTCCGAACGACCTCAAGCGCACGCTCGAGCGCCTGCTTTCCTACATGGGGCACGCAAAGTTCAGCCTTATCGCGGTGGCGGTGCTTGCGAGCATGGCCGCCCTCGCGAACCTCTGGGGTACCTACATGATCCGGCCGATCGTGAACGGACTCGCCACGGGCGGGGAGCGGCTCCTCGCCGAGCAGGTCGCGCTCATGGCGTGCGTCTACGCGCTCGGCGCGCTCTCGGCGCTCGGCTACACGCAGGTCATGGTCCGCGCGGCACAGCGGGTGGTTTCCGACATCCGCAGCGACCTCTTTGCGCACATTCAAACGCTGCCGCTTGCGTACTTCGACTCCACGCGCTCGGGCGACATCATGAGCTTCTTCACCAACGACGTCGACACCGTCTCCGAGGCGCTCAACAACAGCTTTGCGAGCGTCATCCAAGCGACGATCCAGATGGTGGGCACCATGCTCTTGCTCATCATCCTCAACTGGCGCCTCACGCTCATCACCATCGCGTGCGACGCGGCCATCGTGCTCTACGTGCGCTACTCGGGCACCAAGTCAAAGCTGTTCTTCGGCAGGCAACAGGCGAGCCTGGGCGACCTCGACGGCTACGTGGAAGAGATGGTCTCGGGCCAAAAGGTCATCAAGGTGTTCAATCACGAGAGCCAGAACCTCGCGGGGTTCGATACGCGCAACGAGGAGCTGCGCCGCACGGGCATCGCCGCGCAGTCGTACGCGGCCTCGATGGTGCCCGTCACCGTGGTCATCGGCTACGCGAACTACGCCATCGTGGCCGTGGTGGGAGGTGCGCTCGCCATCTGCGGCCTGGCCGACGTGGGCGCGCTCGCGAGCTATCTGGTGTTCGTGCGCCAGGCGGCCATGCCCATCAACCAGTTCACCCAGCTCGGCAACTTCATGCTGAACGCGCTCGCGGGCGCGGAGCGGCTCTTTGCCGCCATGGATCTCGCTCCCGAGGTCGACGACGGCTGCGTCGAGCTCGTGCAGACGGGGCGCGACTCCTGGGGATGGAAGATCCCGGAGGGCAAGGGCGTGGGCGTCTTCGGGCACCTGCGCGATGTTGCCGGCCACGATGCCCAGGGCCGCCCGTGCGCGGAGGATGGCACGGAGCTCACCTGCGGCATCGTCCCGCTCACCGGAGACGTGCGCTTCCACGCGGTCGACTTCTCCTACGTGCCGGGGCGCCGCATCCTCACGGGGCTCGACCTCTTCGCGCACCCGGGGCAAAAGATCGCCTTCGTGGGCTCCACGGGCGCGGGCAAGACGACCATCACGAACCTCATCAACCGCTTTTACAAGGTCGACGCCGGCGAGATCACCTACGACGGCATCGACGTGCGGCACATCGGTAAGGCAGCGCTCCGCTCCTCGCTCGGCATCGTGCTGCAGGACACGCATCTCTTTAGCGGGACCATCGCCGACAACATCCGCTTCGGCAAGCTCGACGCCACCGACGAGGAGGTGCGCGAGGCCGCTCGGGCCGCCTGCGCCGACTCGTTCATCCGCCGCCTGCCGCGCGGCTACGACACGCCCGTCACGGCCGACGGCGCGAACCTCAGCCAGGGACAGCGCCAGCTCTTGGCTATCGCGCGCGTGGCCGTGGCCGACCCGCCCGTGCTCATCCTCGACGAGGCCACGAGCTCCATCGACACGCGCACCGAGAAGCTCATCGAGCGCGGTATGGACCGCATCATGCGCGGCCGTACGACGTTCATGATCGCGCACCGCCTCTCGACCGTGCGCGATGCCGACGCCATCATGGTGCTCGAACAGGGGCGCATCATCGAGCGCGGCACGCACGATGAGCTCTATGCCCAGAGAGGGGAGTACTGGGAACTCTGCCAGGGCCTGCGCGAGCTCGACTAGCGGCGCCGCGGCTTCCACCGGACGGTTGGGTTGCGGGGAAGCCGAGCGCTGCGGATCGTGCGGGTAGCGCGGTCCGCTGCTCGGCGTCGCACCCTTTCGCTGCCCGTCGTGCCGTTGCAGGCGGGTTTTCGCCTGGCCCCGACGGCTCGCGGCCGCTAGCATAAGTCCCTCGCGCTCGCTCCGGCTTCGACCCGTCAACGAATGGTGGAAGCCCCTCGGCCCGTGCCGCGCCGCGCGCGCTGCTACACTTGCGTCAGCAAGAAAGAACAGAGGCCGCAAGGCCCCGTTGAAAGGAAACACCATGGAAAACGCAACCCTCGACGAGCTCCTTCAGCAGACCGGCGCAAGCTCTGCCGACGCCAACGCCTTCTTCGTCACCATCGGCGTGTTCCTGCTCGCCTTTGCCGTCATCGGCACCGTCCTCGAGGTTCTGAACATCATCGGCCGCTGGAAGACCGTCAAGAAGATGGGCGGCCCCGGCTGGTCGCAGCTCATCCCCTTCTACAGCGAGTACGCGCTCTCGTCTGCCGCCGGTTGCGCTCAGGCCCTGGTCATCGCGTTCACCGCGGTCGACGTCGCGGGCGTCCTGTTCGGCTTCCTCAACACGGAGATCGGCGCCTACCTTGCGACCGCCTGCGGCCTCGCCTGGTTCGTGATCCGCTGTGTCGTGCTCGACAAGGTCTCCAAGCGCTTCGGTAAGGGCACGGGCTTCACCGTCGGCCTCGTGATCCTGCCCTCGATCTTCTACCCGATCCTCGGTCTCGGTTCCTCCCAGGTCGTCGACGCCGAGTAGGAGAAGGCCTTCGGGCGCTACAACGGGCGCCCGGCTTAGAGCCAAACAAGCTCTCGCAAGAATTTGCTCCCATCCCTCAAGCAAAAGGGGTGGGAGCTTTTTTGTATGGGCGGGGCACGCCCGATAGCAAGGTCCCTTTTAAGTCCGTTAAGC
>CAVDTO010000139.1:2468-5222 GCA_963611895.1 bacterium | reverse complement strand
GTTTTTGCCTGGCATGCTCGCCGAGCTCGCGGGCGCGGGCGTGCTCATCCACGGAGACGCCGCGGCGCGCCGTGCCGCCGAGGCCGCGGGTGTGCTCGAGCACTTTGAGGACGCCACCGAGGAGGACTGGGGCCGCGAGTACCTGGCGCTCGAGATGAGCGTCAAGGCGGTCTCGGGCATCGACGAGGCGATCTGCCACATCAACCGCTACGGCACCGGCCACTCGGAGGCCATCGTCTCGGAGAATGTTGAGGCGGGGGAGAAGTTTCTGCGCGAGGTGGATGCCTCGAGCGTCTACGTGAACGCCTCCACGCGCTTTACCGACGGCGGCGAGTTTGGCCTGGGGGCCGAGATCGGCATCTCGACCCAGAAGCTCCACGCGCGCGGCCCCTTTGCGGCCGAGGCGCTCACCACCTACAAGTACGAGATCCGCGGCACCGGCCAGGTGCGCCCGTAGCTGCTAGTTGCCGCTCACCGCTACGAAGCGCTCCTCGGCCTCGTCGGTGCTCACGCCGAGTGCCACCGCGAACTCCTCGATCGAGCGGCTGCGCGCCTCCTTGAGCACGCGCGAGTAGTAGCTCGCCGGCTTCTTGTCGCGCGACTCGGCGTCGCGGATGCGCGCCATCATGGTCTTGGCAACGCGCACGGTGGCGGGGGCGCCCTTCTTGAGCTCCTGCTTGAAGTGCGTCTCCTCGAGCGAGCTGTTGCGCTCGGTGAAGTCGTCGCAGGCGAGCTCGTCGTAGCCCGCGAGCAGCGCCTCGGCTTCGTCGTGCGAGATGGTGGGGTGCAGGCGCCCTGCCTGCGATTCGGGATACATGAGGATGGTCTTGGAGTGGCCCTGCTTGGCCTCGAGGAGGATCATCGGCGTGGGGGTGTCTTTCTTAAAGCCCATGACCGTGCAGACGCCCTGGCCCGGGTGAATAACGTGCTCGCCGATGTTGAACATGCTTCCTCCTTGTTGCTATGCGGTTATCCCAAGTTTTTAAACGGTTTTAGATTAGCACCCCTCGCGGCGTGTTTTCGCCGTTCCAGCAGGAAAAGCACACATTTCCTACCTTGCGTGTGTTAGAGTATCGGGTTGCTTTTGCAAACTTTACGCGGGCGATCAAGTGCCCGGACGCAGAAAGCTAGGAGGACCTATGCCCGAGAAGATCGAACAGCTCCTGAAGGACGCCCTTGCCGCCGCGATCGAAGCCGGCGAGCTGCCCGCGTTCGATCTGGACGACTTTGCCATCGAGCGCCCTGCCGACACCTCCCATGGCGAGTGGACCTCCACCTTCGCCCTCAAGTCGGCCAAGCTCGCGCACTGCGCCCCGCGCAAGATCGCCGAGGCCGTCGTGGCGCACCTCGCCGCCGACGCCGCCATCGAGAAGGTCGAGATCGCGGGCCCGGGCTTCATCAACTTCTACCTTTCCGCGGCCGCGAAGAACGCCGTGTTCGGCGAGGCCCGCGCTCAGGGCATGGACTTCGCGCGTTCGAACGCCGGCGCCGGCCAGAAGACCCAGGTCGAGTTCGTCTCGGCCAATCCCGTGGGCCCCATGCATATCGGCCACGGCCGCTGGGCCGCGCTCGGCGACTCGCTCTGCCGCGTGATGGAGCACGCCGGCTACGACATCCAGCGCGAGTACTACGTGAACGACCACGGCAACCAGATGAACACCTTCGGCAACTCGGTTTCGGTGCGCTACCTGCAGCTCGCCGACATCATCGCCAAGCAGGGCGTGGACCTCGCCGAGGCACACCGCATCCTCGTGGCCGACCGCGACGCCTTTGCCGCTGACGAGGCCGACGAGCACCCCGAGACGCACCCCTACCAGGACGCCTTTGCCGCCGAGCTCGGCAAGGACTCCTACGGCGGCGCCTACATCATCGACGAGGCCGCGCGCTTCTTCGAGCTCGACGGCGACAAGTGGGTCGAGGCCGACGCGCAGGAGCGTATGCTCAGCTTCCGCGAGCGCGGCTACGAGCACATGCTCGAGGGCATCCGCGAGCTCTGCCATGACGTGAACTGCGACTTCGACGTGTGGTTCTCGGAGCGCAGCCTCTACGTCAAGGACGAGGAGGGCGAGATCGCCGGCACCTCCGCGGTGGACCGCGCGTTCGAGAAGCTCGAGAAGATGGGCTACCTCTACAAGAAGGACGGCGCGCTCTGGTTCCGCTCCACCGACCTGGGCGACGACAAGGACCGCGTGCTCATCAAGGGCGACGGCGAGTACACCTACTTTGCCTCCGATGTGGCCTACCACTGGGACAAGTTCCAGCGCGTGGACCACGTGATCGACATCTGGGGCTGCGATCACCACGGCTACATCAAGCGCGTGGAGAGCGCCTGCGACGCGCTCGGCTACCCGGGCCGTTTCGAGGTTCTGCTCGGCCAGCTCGTGAACCTGCTGCGCAACGGCAAGCCCGTGCGCATGTCCAAGCGCCGCGGCACCATGATCACCTTCCGCGAGCTCGTGGACGAGGTCGGCTCCGACGCCGCGCGCTACACGCTCATCTCGCGCTCGAGCAACCAGGAGATCGACTTCGACATCGAGAAGGTCAAGGCCAAGACGCAGGACAACCCCGTCTATTACGTGCAGTACGCCCATGCGCGCATCTGCTCGATCCTGCGCCGCGCCGCCGGCGTGACGGCCGAGGAGGCCGCCGAGCTCGGCATGGAGGCCGTGGCTGCCCGCGCCATCGGCGAGAACGTGGACTACGCGCTGCTCACCGACCCCACCGAGCTCGCGCTCTCGCGCAAGATCTCGGAGC
>CAVDTO010000139.1:0-2458 GCA_963611895.1 bacterium | reverse complement strand
TCTCTGAGCTCACGGAGCTCGTTGCCGGCTGCGCCCGCGACCGCGCGCCGTTCCGCCTCACGCATTTTGCCGAGGAGCTCGCCGGCGACTTCCACGGCTTCTACGCTGCCTGCCAGGTGCTCCCGAGCGAGGGACGCCCGGTCGACGCCGAGCTCTCCCGCGCGCGTCTCGCCGCCTGCGACGCCGTGCGCTCCGTGCTCGCGCTCGTGCTCTCGCTCATCGGCGTGTCCGCCCCGCAGCAGATGTAGCCCTGCGGCCGAGGCTTTCGGCGCAGCAAACATATGGCCTGATGACGGGCCCGTTCGGAATCGTTCCGAGCGGGCCCGTTTGCTTGGGCGAACCTAAAAGTTTTGGGAACGTTTGCAGGCGTTGTGGTAAAGTAGCCGCAGCGCACACGCGTTAATCCCTTATCACAGCTTTAATTCCTCGCTTTAAGAGGGCATTTGTGCAGAACGCCCCGGGCTTGCCGGCGTTTACACGCATCCGGGCCTTGGGCCAAACCAGAAAGACGAGAGCACAGTGGCTGAAGAACAGCAAGAACAATTGAATTTCGACGCGCCTGCAGCACCGGTGGAGTCTGTTGCGGCTCCGGCTGCGCCTGCGCCCGCCGCGGAGACCGCTGAGGCCGAGAAGCCGGCGCCGCGTCGCGGCCACCGCAAGGCTGCGGCTCCCGCGGGCGACGAGCCCGTGGCCGCCGCCGCCGAGGAGGCGCCCGCTCCCAAGAAGCGCGCGACCCGCAAGCGCAAGACGGCCGCCGCTCCTGCCGAGGTGCCTATCTCCGACGAAATCGCGCAGGCACGCGCCCTGGCGCAGATTACCCAGGCATCGGTCGTGCGCCGTCAGCGCGCGCAGGAGGAGGCCCTGGCCGAGCAGCTCGCCGAGGGCGAGGCGACCGCGACCAAGAAGCGCGCTGTCCGCAAGACGCGCGCGAAGAAGGTTGAGGCCGCCGCTGTCGAGCCCGTCGAGGCCGCAGCCGACGTACCCATGACCGCCGCGCCCGCCGGCACCGACGAGGCTGCTGCCGAGGAGGCCCCGCGCAAGCGCCGTCGCCGCGCCAAGGCCGCCGATGAGGACGCGCCCGCAGCCGATGTCGCGCAGGTCGCTGCCTCGGCTGATGCCTCTACCGAGGGCGCTTCTGACGCTCCTCAAAAAGACGTGCGCCCCGGCCGTCGCCGCCGTGCAGACGCCGCCAAGGACGCCCAGAACGAACCCGAGCAGGCTGCCGAGAACGCCGAGGCCGCCGCTCCCGCCAAGGGCGAGGGAGACGCCGAGGCCGGCGAGGGCAACCGCCGCCGCAAGCACGACCGCCGCGACCGCAACAACAACGGCAACGGCAACAACAACGGCGACCGCAACAACAACGGCAACAACAACGGCAACGACCGCCGCAACAACAAGCGCGACCGCAAGAACCGCAACAACCGCTTCAACGTTCCCACCGAGCCCTCGCTCAGCCGCGAGGAGCTCCAGGGCATGAAGGTCGCCGAGCTGCGCGAGAAGGGCAAGGAGCTCGACCTCGACGTGACGGGCAAGAAGAAGGCCGACCTCATCGAGGAGATCTACCTCACGGCCGCCCGCCTCGAGGGCTTCCGCGAGATCGAGGGCATTCTCGACCTCGCCTCCGACGGCCACGGCTACATTCGCGCCCACGGTTATATGCCGAGTCGCGACGACGCCTTCGTGCCCGCTAACCTCGTGCGCGGCGCCCGCCTGCGCGCCGGCGACCTCATCTCGGGGACCCTCCGCCCCTCGCGCGCGAACGACAAGTTCCCCGGACTCGCCAGGATCAAGACCGTCAACGGCCTCGACCCCGAGGAGATCCGCCGCCGCCCCAAGTTCAACGAGCTCACGCCGATCTATCCCAACGAGCCGCTCAAGATGGAGCACGGCAAGGACTCCATCACCGGGCGCGCGATCGACATCGTGAGCCCCATCGGCAAGGGCCAGCGCGGCCTCATCGTCTCGCCGCCCAAGGCCGGCAAGACCACCATCCTCAAGAAGATCTGCCAGTCGATCGCGGTCAACAACCCCGAGGTGCACCTCATCTGCCTGCTGGTGGACGAGCGCCCCGAGGAGGTCACCGACATGGAGCGCTCCATCAAGGGCGACGTCGTGGCCTCGACCTTCGACATGCCGGCCGACAACCACACGCGCGTCTCGGAGCTCGTGATCGAGCGCGCCAAGCGCATCGTCGAGATGGGCGGCGACGTCGTGGTGGTGCTCGACTCCATCACGCGCCTTGCCCGCGCCTACAACCTGGCCGCCCCGGCCTCGGGCCGCATCCTCTCGGGCGGCGTTGACTCGGCGGCGCTCTATCCGCCAAAGAAGTTCCTGGGCGCCGCGCGCAACATCGAGAACGGCGGTTCGCTCACGATTCTCGCCTCGGCGCTCGTGGAGACCGGCTCCAAGATGGACGAGGTTATCTTCGAGGAGTTCAAGGGCACCGGCAACATGGAGC
>CAVDTO010000138.1:0-5232 GCA_963611895.1 bacterium | reverse complement strand
TGCACTTCACCGGCGACTTCCACGCCATCGGCGCGGCGAACAACCTGCTCGCGGCCATGCTCGACAACCACATCCAGCAGGGCAACGCGCTCGGCATCGACGTCAAGCGCATCACCTGGAAGCGCGTCGTCGACATGAACGACCGCCAGCTCCGCCATGTCATCGACGGCATCGGCGGCAAGGCCCAGGGCGTCCCGCGCGAGGACGGCTTCGACATCACCGTGGCCTCCGAGGTCATGGCCATCCTCTGCCTCGCCACCTCCATCTCGGACCTCAAGAAGCGCCTCGGCGAGATCGTCGTCGGCTACTCCTATGCGGGCACGCCCGTCACTTGCGCCGACCTCAAGGCGAACGGCGCCATGGCGGCGCTCCTCAAGGACGCTCTCAAGCCTAACCTCGTGCAGACGCTCGAGGGCACGCCGGCCTTCGTGCACGGCGGCCCGTTCGCGAACATCGCGCACGGCTGCAACTCCATCATGGCCACGCGCATGGCCCTGCGCTTCGGCGACGTGGCCATCACCGAGGCGGGCTTCGGCGCCGACCTCGGTGCCGAGAAGTTCATCGACATCAAGTGCCGCATGACGGGCATCCGCCCGAGCGCCGTGGTGGTCGTGGCCACCGCGCGCGCCCTCAAGTACAACGGCGGCGTCGCCAAGCCCGACCTCAACGAGGAGAACCTCGAGGCCCTCAAGGCCGGCATGCCCAACCTGCTGCGCCACGTTGAGAACGTCACCGAGGTCTTCGGCCTGCCGTGCGTGGTCGCCATCAACCGGTTCCCGACCGACACCGAGGCCGAGCTCGACCTCATTGCGAGCGAGTGCGCCGCCAAGGGCGTGAACGTCAAGCTCTCCGAGGTCTGGGCCAAGGGCGGCGAGGGCGCACTCGGCCTTGCCGACGAGGTGCTGCGCCTGATCGAGCAGCCGAGCGAGCTCAAGTTCGCCTACGAGGACGGCGCCACGGTGGAGGAGGCGCTCAACGCGATCGCCACCAAGGTCTACCATGCCGACGGCGTGGAGTTCACGCCGGCCGCCAAGCGCCAGCTCAAGGAGCTTGCCGAGAACGGCTTCGGCAACCTGCCCGTGTGCGTGGCCAAGACGCAGTACAGCTTTAGCGATAACGCCCGCGCCCTCGGCGCGCCCGAGCACTTCACCATCACCGTGCGCGAGCTCAAGGTGAGCGCCGGCGCCCGTTTTGTGGTGGCGCTCACGGGCAACGTGCTCACGATGCCCGGCCTGCCCAAGGTTCCCGCCGCGGAGAACATCGACGTGGACGACGAGGGCAACATCACCGGCCTCTTCTAAGAGGTGGTGCCGAGGGGCGGTGCCGCGAGAACGCGGCTTGAGCCGACCCAGAGTCAGTTACGCGGGGTCGCGGCGCGTGCCGCGGCTCCGCGATTTTTAGGAGGTGCGCTGCGTGGAGCAAGCGTATGTGGATAGGTCCTGCAGGGAGTTCGCGAACGTTCTCGCCTCGCGCGTGCCCGTTCCGGGCGGCGGCGGGGCAAGCGCCTACGTGGGCGCGCTCGGCTCGTCGCTCTGCGCTATGGTCGCCCGCTATGGTGCCGAGAACCCTAGGTTCGCCGAACACAAGGACGACCTCGACCGCACGGTCGACGCGGCCGCGAAACTGGCGGCCGAGCTCACCGACCTGGTAGACGAGGACGCCCGCGCCTATGGCTTGGTGTCCGCCGCGTACGGGATCCCGCGCAGCGACCCCGAGCGCCCCGAAGCCATCCAGCGTGCTCTCGGCGAGGCGGCGCTGCCACCCTACCGGATCATGGCCGCGTGCGGGCAGGCGCTCGAGCTCCTCGAGGACCTGGCCGACAAGGCGTCGCACCTGCTGCTCTCCGACGTGGCCTGCGGGGCGGTCTTCTGCCGAGCGGCGCTCCAGGGGGCGAGCCTCACGCTCTTCGCGAATACGACATCCATGCGCGACCGCGCACGAGCCGAGGAGCTCGAGGACGAGTGCGACCGCCTGCTCGAGTGCTGGCTGCCGCGTGCCGACGCGCTCGCCAAGAAGGCCACCGACGCCGCCCGAAAGCGAGGCTAACATGGCAGAACTGCTGCTCGGGGCACCCGTTGCCACCGCCATCACCGAGGATCTGGCTGCGCGCGCACAGGCACTGCGCGAGCGGGGTATTGTGCCCAAGCTCGCCATCGTGCGCGTGGGGGAGCGCGAGGACGACCTTTCCTATGAGCGCGGCGCCCTCAAGCGCTGCGAGAAGGTGGGGATCGAGGTCGAGCGCATCGTGCTTGCCGCCGGTGCCGACCGGGGCGCGCTCATGGCCGCCATCGCGCGCGTGAACGACGACGCGTCCATCCACGGCTGCCTCATGTTCCGCCCGCTGCCTGCAGGTCTCGACGAGGCGGCCGCCAGTGCCGCGCTCGATCCCGCCAAGGATGTCGACTGCATGACGCCAGGCTCGCTCCTCGCGACGCTCGCCGGCCGCGGCACGGGCTTTGCTCCCTGCACGGCCGAGGCGGTCGTCGCCGTGCTCGACCACTACGGGGCCGAGCTCGACGGGGCCGAGGTTGCGGTCGCGGGGCGCTCGCTCGTGATCGGCCGTCCGGTCGCGGCACTCCTCACCGCGCGCAACGCCACCGTGACCACCTGCCATACCCATACGCGCGACCTTGCCGGAACCTGCCGCCGGGCCGACGTCGTGGTCGCCGCCGTGGGACATGCGCGCACGCTCGGCGGCGACGCGTTTAGGCCCGGCCAGACCGTGATCGACGTGGGAATCAACTGGGACGAGGCTGCGGGCAGGCTCGTCGGCGACGTCGACTTCGATGCGGCCGAGCCCGTGGTGCGCGCCATCACCCCGGTGCCGCGCGGCGTTGGTTCCGTCACCACGGCGATTCTCGCCCGCCACGTGATCGAGGCCGCCGAGGCGCGCGCGTAACCTGACATCGCATGTGAATGGCCGCCGGGGCCGCACCTGGGCCGCCTGCGCGCTCGAATCGCCTGCGCGCTTCCTTGCGAGAAGCGCTCCCGATCGGTCGTTGCGCGCGCTGGAATCGCGGTGCCTCTGAATAAACGTCTCTGGTTTCTCGCAAGCAGGTCGTCAAAACGCATAAGCAGGCTGGCCCGGCGCGCCGGCGGCTCCCCGAGGCGCGTGAATAAAACTCGCCGCCCCCTGCATGCGCGCACGGCAAACGGCTACACTGAGGTGCGGAAAATATCGGCACCAAAAGGAGTTCCGTATGCCCTGCACAACCATCCTGATCGGCAAGAACGCGAGCTACGACGGCTCGACCATCATGGCCCGCAACGAGGACTCGCCCAACGGCGTGTTCCAGCCCAAGCGCATGGCCGTGGTGGAGCCTGCCGACCAGCCGCGCACCTACGTGAGCGAGATCGCGCACTTTACCATGCCGCTGCCCGATAACCCCATGCGCTACACGAGCGTGCCCGACGTGCTGCCCGGTCACGGCGTGTGGGCCGAGGCCGGTTTCAACACCCTCAACGTGGCCATGACCGCCACCGAGACCATCACCACCAACGAGCGCGTGCTCGGCGCCGATCCGCTCGTGGAGTACGTGCCCGCGCAGGGCAAGGAGGGCGAGCCCGGCTACGTTCCCGCCCGCCCGGGCGGTCTCGGCGAGGAGGACCTCGTGACGGTCGTTTTGCCCTACATCACCTCCGCGCGCGACGGCGTGCGCAGGCTCGGCGCGCTCCTCGAGGAGTACGGCACCTACGAGTCGAACGGCATCGGCTTTTCCGACGTGAACGAGATCTGGTGGCTCGAGACCATCGGCGGCCACCACTGGATCGCCAAGCGCGTGCCCGACGACGCCTACGTGACGATGCCCAACCAACTCGGCATCGACTCGTTCGACCTGGCCGACGCCGAGGGCGAGCAGGCCGAGCATATGTGCTCCGCTGACCTGCGCCAGTGGATGGCCGACAACCACCTCGACCTCACCTTCGACGCGCTCGGCGGCCTTGCGGGCAAGGTCTCCGACACGTTCAACCCGCGCGAGGCCTTTGGCTCGCACAGCGATTCCGACCACGTGTACGACACCCCGCGCGCCTGGTACATGCAGCGCTGCCTCAACCCGAGCGACAGCTACGACGGCCCCGACGCCGAGTTCAAGCCCGAGGACGATGACCTGCCCTGGAGCCGCGTGCCCGAGCGCAGGCTCACGATCGAGGACGTCAAGTACGTGCTCTCGTCGCACTACCAGGGCACGCCGTTCGACTGCTACGGCTCCAAGGGCACGCCCGAGACCCGCGCGGCCTACCGCCCGATCGGCATCAACCGCAACGGCCAGCTCGCGGTGCTCCAGATGCGCCCCTACGTGCCGGCCTCCTGCGCCGCCGTGCAGTGGATGGCCTTTGGCTCCAACCCCTTCAACGCGCTCATCCCGCTTTACGCGAACGTGGACACCATGCCCGCCTACCTGAACACCGAGGCGACCGTGAGCACCGAGAGCTTCTATTGGGCGAACCGCCTGATCGGCGCGCTCGCCGACGCGCGCTTCCACGACAACTCCCGCGCCATCTCGGACTACCAGCTCAAGATGGGCGGGGCCGGGCATCGCCTGCTCGCCGAGTGCGACCGCGCCGTGAGCGAGCTTGCCCCCGAGCAGGTGCCCGCCGTGCTCGAAGAGGCCAACGAGCGCTTCTGCAAGCTGCTCCGCACGGAGACCGACAAGCTCCTCGGCAACGTGCTCTACACCACGAGCTGCGCCATGGAGAACGGCTTTGCGATGAGCGACAACCTGCGCTAACCGCTCGGAACCCGCATGCTTTGCGTCCGTTAATATGGGTACAAGCGAACAAATATTCAGCCGACGATAGGAGAGGCTATGGTCACCAAACTCGAACAGCTCGTCACCGGGGCGGTCAACGTCGGTTTCGGCGCGGCCGCGGTCACGGTCGACACCGGCAAGAAGGTCCTCAAGGACCTGAACGAGAAGGGCGCCGAGGTGCGCCACGACTCGGGCACCCCCGACATCGCCCGCAGCGTCTCCGACATGTTCGAGCAGGCCGGCGGCACCGTCTCCGACCTCACCGAGCGCCTCTCCACGCGCGGCGAGGGCGTGGCCCAGAAGGTCCTCGACGAGCTGATCGCCGCCTATGTGGGCACGCTCACCGCCTCCGAGCGCACGGCGTTCCTCGCCCACGTGCGCGACATCGTCGACACCGTCGAGGAGAACGTCACGAGCGTTCCGGTCGAGTCCGTTGAGGACGCCGAGGCCGAGGACGTCGAGGACGCCACCGAGGAGTAGC
>CAVDTO010000137.1:0-5246 GCA_963611895.1 bacterium | reverse complement strand
ACATCTACGGCAACTGCGTGAAGTACAACAAGCCGGGCGGCAGCATCACCACCTCTACCGAGTGCCTCTATCACGACGAGGAACGGGTCGTCTACCGCTGGACCATCTCCGACACGGGCATCGGCATGAGCCCCGAGTACCTCGAGCGCATCTTTGAGCCGTTCACGCAGGAGGTCGACCCGTCGGCCGCGCGCACCAAGTTCCAGGGCACGGGCCTCGGCATGTCCATCGTCAAGAAGATCGTCGACCGCATGGGCGGAGAGATCGAGGTCTCGAGCGTGAAGGGCGAGGGCAGCACCTTTGCGGTGACGATCCCGTTCCGCGTCGCGCCGGCGCCCGAGCAGCTTGCGCGCCCCGAGGACGAGCCGGGCACCATCGCGGGGCTCACGATCCTGCTCGTGGAGGACAACGAGCTCAATATCGAGATCGCCCAGATGCTTATGGAAGACCAGGGGGCCTCGGTGCTTTTGGCTGCCAATGGCCAGGAGGCGGTCGACGCCTTTGTGGCGAGCGAGCCGGGCTCGATCGACGCCGTGCTCATGGACGTGATGATGCCCGTGATGAACGGGTTCGACGCGACGTGCGCCATCCGCGCGCTCGGTCGTCCCGATGCCGCGCGGGTGCCCATCATCGCCACGACGGCCAACGCCTTTGCCGAGGACGAGCAGAAGTGCCTCGATGTGGGCATGAACGCCCATTTGGCCAAGCCGCTCGATATCGAGAAGCTCGTGAGCACCGTCTCGGCCTGCGTGGCCGAGAGCAAGGCGGCAGGGGAGTAACGGGAGTAACATGGGCGCGTTGCGTTGAGACTTACCGGTGGTGCGTGGCGGTTGGGCTAGGTTGGCTTGCTGGCTTGACTGCCCGCCTGCATGGCCGTGCTTGCTTGGACGCGCTGCTCGGTTTGCGCCGTTTGGTGCCAGCCACGTCCTTTGTGTCGCCCTCGCCGTTCGCACCGTTCGCGTAATCCTTACAGAATCGTTGAAGAGGACCAGATGATCTTTTCGCTTGCCCCCATGGAGGGCAATACCGGGCACACGTTCCGCCGCGTGCACGCGAGCTGCTTTGGCGCGCTCGACCGCTACTACACGCCGTTCCTGCCGCCTCCGCGCGTGGGGAGCCGCTTTGGCGGGCGTGCGTTCAAGGAAATTGATCCCGAGGTCAATCGCGGCCTCAACGTGGTGCCGCAGCTGCTCACCAAGAACGCTGACGAGTTCGTGTACGCGGCAGGGCTCTTTAAAGACATGGGGTATGCGGAGGTCAACCTCAACCTGGGGTGCCCCTCGGGGACGGTCGTCTCCAAGGGCAAGGGTTCGGGCGCTCTGCGCGACCTCGAAGCGCTCGACGCGTTTTTGAGCGACGTTTGCGAGCGCTCCCCGCTGCCGGTCTCGGTCAAGACGCGGCTCGGACTCGAGAGCGACGACGAATACGAGCGGATCCTTGCCGTGTACGGCGCGCACCCGCTGGCGGAGCTCATCGTGCACCCGCGCGTGCAAAAAGACGGCTATCGTGGGGAGCCGCGTCGTGCGGCCTATGAGGAAACGCTTGAGCGGGCGCCGTTCCCCGTGGCCTACAACGGCGACATCTTTACGCCGGCGGACTTCGAGGAGCTCGTTGCCGCCTGCCCGTCTACGCGCCACGTGATGCTCGGCCGCGGTGTTTTGCGCAACCCGGCCCTGCCGCGCATGCTCGCGGGCGGCGCGCCCTTGGAGCGCTGGGAGCTCAGACGCTTTCATGACGAGCTCTTTGCGGCCTACGAGGACGAGGTGGGCGGCAACGCCGTGTTCCGCATGAAGGAGTGGTGGTCCTACGCCAAGCTGTCGTTTGCGGCGCCCGAGCAGGTGCACCGCAAGGTCCGCAAGGCAAAGAAGATTGCGGACTACCGCGCTGCCGTGCAGACGGTCTTCGATACCGAGGCGCTCGCGTAGCATGGCAAACCAGCTCGTCCGCAGCTGTTAAAATGCCAGACTGTTCAACCCGCTAAAGGAGCGCTCCGTGAAGATCAACCATGCCATCTTGCATATCCTCGACTTCGAGTCGGCCGTCAACGTCATGAGCCAGCGCGAGCTCGACCTCGAGGACTCGCGGCAGGCGCGTTCGTTCGTGACCACCCACGTGCGCCGTGCGCGCGAGAGCGGCGACAACAAGCGCGCCACGTTTGCCGACAACTCGGCCTTTGGCGGGGAGCTCAAGCGCTACTTCTACGGCGAGCGCGAGTTCATCGACCTCTCGCAACAGATCGCGGAGTTCCTGGGCGCGGAGCTCGCCAAGGCCGACAAGGCGCAGTCGTGCGACATCCTGGTGGCCGACTTCGACGACGATGACGACGTGCGCTGGTTCGCCATCATGATGCTCGCGAGCAAGCAGGCGTTCATGCACGAGGTGGGCTCCGAGGGCGGCGAGACGGTGAACGCCATCAAGCGCCACTACGCGATCCTGCCCAACCCCTCGCAGAAGGTCACGAGCTACGCCGTGGTGCGCGCGAGCACGATGGAGATCGGTTACGTGGACAAGAAGCGCAAGATCGCGGGCGAGGACGTCATGCTCATCCCCGAGGGCCTGCTGCAGTGCGATACCGGGGTCTCGGGCAAGGAGGTCATCGACACCGTCACGCGCGTGGTGGAGGAGGTCGCCGAGGAGCACGGCGCCAACACGGCCGTGGCGCTCGCAAAGGTCAAGGCCGCTGTTGCCGAGAAGGTGGAGGACGACGAGGAGCTGCCGCCTTGGGATATCGTCGACGAGGTGTTCGAGGACTCCCCGCAGATCAAGGAGAGCGTGCGCAGCGCCCTTGCCGAGGAGTCGCTGCCCGAGCGCGTGCCGGTGGAGCGCAAGCAGGTGGAGCGCGCGGCCGTGCGCAACCACAAGATCCGCACCGACACGGGCATCGAGATCAGCTTCCCGGCCGAGATGGGCTCGAATTCCGATTACATCGAGTTCGTGAACGAGCCGAACGGCCTCATCAGCATCGAGCTCAAGAAGATCTCGAGCATCGAGAATCGGTAGGGGGCCGAGAGGCTAACCCTTCCGTTTAAGTGCGACTGTCTACGAAATGGGGCCCTGGTAAGTTGTCTTACCAGGGCCTCATCTGCTAAAGAAGCCGGGCTTTATTCCCTATGGGTCGATATGCCGCGGTTAAACGCCTCAGACGAGCAAGGCGACGCACAAGAGAAGGGAAGCGTGCGCTCGGTACGCGACCGACGATTGAGCGTTAGATTGCCGCAGCAAAAACGCCCCCAGATGAGCAAGGTGACGATTGAGCGTCAGATTGCCATCTGGGGGCGCATGCAACATCGACCCGTTAGGCCGTTGCTAAAACGACGTAGCCTCTACAGCTTGCGCAGGCCCTCTTCGAGGCCGGTCTTGCTGTTGGTCTTCTCGTCGCGCTGCTTGATCACGCGGGCCGGAACGCCGGCGACCACGGCGCCTGCCGGGACGTCCTCAACGCAGACGGCACCGGCGGCAACCACGGCGCCCTTGCCCACGCGCACGCCCTCGAGCACCACGGCGTTCGCGCCGATCATGACGTCGTCCTCGATGATGACGGGCGTGGCGCTCGCGGGCTCCACAACGCCGGCGAGCACGGTGCCTGCGCCGATATGGCAGTTCTTGCCCACGGTGGCGCGGCCGCCGAGCACGGCGCCCATGTCGATCATGGTGCCCTCGCCGATCACGGAGCCAATGTTGATGATGGCGCCCATCATGATGACGGCGCGCTCGCCGATGCTCACGCGGTCGCGGATGATCGCGCCCGGCTCGATGCGCGCGTCGATGCCCTTGAGGTCGAGCAGGGGCACGGCGGAGTTGCGGCAGTCGTTCTCGAGGTCGTAGTGCTCGATGGCGTCGGCGTTCGCGGCGAGGACGGCCTTGAGCTCGTCCCAGTCGCCGAAGACGACGGTGCCCTCGGACGTGCCGTAGGTGCGCGCGGAGCCCCAGTTCACGCTCGCGCCCTCCTTGAGCTTGGCGTAGAGCTTGACGGGGGTCTTCTTCTCGGCGTTGGCGATGAAGTCGATGATCTCCTGTGCGTTCATCTCGGTCTGGTCGTTTGCCACGGGTGTTCCTTTCGGGTTGGGATGTTGTTTGCTATTGGGCTTGTTGATTCTAGGCGTGTTCGAGCTGATCGGGCGGCAGGGCCGCTCGTTCGCAGGCGGGGCGGATGGCTGACGGGATGGGCCGTGAACAGCTTCTCGCTAACCATCAGACCGCGAGGACGTGCAACGTGAGCGCGCCCTTGCGGCGGCCTGCTCCGCTAGCCGAACATGACCTCGTCGAAGGTGTAGAAGCCGGGCTCGCGGGCCACGAGCTTCTGGGCGGCCGCGAGCGCGCCGTTCACGAAGATCTGGCGGCTCGTGGCGCGGTGCGTGAGCGAGACCTCCTCGTCCTCGCCGAAGAAGCTCACCGTGTGCACGCCGGCCACGGTGCCGCCGCGCAGGGAGTGCATGCCCACCTCGTGCTCGCCGCGTGCGCCGCACATGCCCTCGCGCCCGTAGACGGGGGAGTAGCCCTCGCCCTTTGCGCCCAGGACCTCGTCGAGGAGCATCTTGGCCGTGCCGGAGGGGGCATCGACCTTCTTGTTGTGGTGCGTCTCGCAGATCTCCACGTCAAAGCCGGGAAGCTCGCGCGTGGCCTGCGCGGTGAGGTGGCGCAGCGCTGCCACGCCGATGCTGTAGTTGCCGCTCCACATCACGCGGCTCTTGGCGCCGAGTGTTGCCAGACGGGCCAGCTCGGCCTCGCCGTAGCCGGTGGTTCCGCCCACGAGCGCCGCGCCCGTGCGCTCCACGTAGGCGGCCACGGCGTCGAGCGTGCAGACGTTCGAGAAGTCGATGATGGCGTCGGCCGCGGGAGCGCTTTCGAGTTCGGCGAGGTCGAACCCGATCTGTGCCACGACCTCAAAGACGGGTTCGCCCTCGGAGTCGCGCAAGGCCTCGGCGGTGGAGCGGATGAGCGAGCCCATGCGGCCCGTTCCCATGATGGCGATCTTAATCAACGAGACCAGCCTCCTTGAGGGTGTCGACGAGCGCGGCACGGGTGTCCTCCGCCATGGGGGTGAGCGGCATGCGGTAGTTCGCCTCGATGAGGCCCATCTGCGCGAGCGCCTCCTTGACGGGGATGGGGTTCACCTCGGAGAAGAGAGCCTTGATGAGCGGCTGCGCCTCGACCTGGATCTTGCGCGCGCGGTCGACGTCGCCGTCGAGGTAGGCACGGCACATGTCGTGCACGAGCTGCGGCTGGATGTCGGCCCACACGCTGAT
>CAVDTO010000136.1:0-5253 GCA_963611895.1 bacterium | reverse complement strand
ACGCTCGCCTTATCCATGCCGGTCGCGAAGGCGCGGTTGTCCTCAAGGTCCTGGGCGACGGAGAAGTGCGCCGTGTACTCGGAGTAGTACGAGGCGCCGGGGGCCGCCGGGTCGGTGTCGCCGCCCTTGGTCCACGTAACCCCGACCTCGAGCTCCTTGGACTCCTTGGTGTCGGGGTCGGTCCACCTGAGCGTACCGCTCGTGGGGAGCAGCTTCCCCGCCTTCACCTCGTCCATGGAGAGCTCCACGTCCTGGATGCGCGTCGTACGCTCGGTCACGAGCCTCACGTCGTGCTGCGGCATCTTGAAGGTGAGCTGCGCATCGGTCGCGTCCTTGACGTAGTCGGAGAACGGGTAGAGGCCCGTCGAACTCTCGGACCAGCGCCTGAAGACGCTGCTCGCGTCCCCGCCCGCGCCGTTAAGGGTAACGGTCGCGCCCTCCTTGTACCGGCCCTGCGAGACGCCGTCCAGCTTGACCTCGAACTCCAGCGTGCGCTTGCGCTGCCACATGTCGCCGCCGTGGTCCGTGCCGTAGCTCACGTAGTAGCCGGTCAGGTCGATGAAGAAGCTGTCGTCGGACTCGTTCTTGATCTTGTCACCGATGCGGCGATCGCCGTCGTTGGGGGTGCGCACGCCGACGCACGAGCCCTTGGACACGCCACCCGTGATGTAGGCGAAGCCCGTCTGGCCGCTGATGGTGTTGAGGAAGACGTCGTCCGCGCTGCCGTTCTCGCCGCGCGTGTTGCCCTTGACGATGCAGAGGCCGGTCATCTTGAGGTCGTACTTGTAGCTCACGAAGGCGCCACCGCCCTCGCCTGAGGCCGCGCACCAGTTGCCGGTGATGGTGCAGCCGTCAATGCTCGCGTCGTCGTTGACATAGACGGCACCGCCCTCGTCGGCGCTGTGATTGCCGGTTATGGTGCAGTTGCTGATGGTGTTGCCGTCGTTATCGATGTAGATGGCGCCGCCGTCGCCCTTGCGCACACTGTTGCCCGTGATCTTGCAGTTGCGGACCGTGACGCCCTCCTGCTTGAGGTAGAGGCCGCCGCCGTCAACGCCGGAGCGGTTGTTGCTGATGGTCACGTTCTCGATCAGGGCCGAGGTGGAGTTCGAATCTCCGGCCACGTATATGCCTCCGCCCTTTGCGGAATCGTTACGCGCCGCCCAGTTGTTGTTGATGACGCCCGTGCCGTCGCCCGTGAGCTTGAAATTCGCGCCCAAAAAGGAGATGCCGCCGCCATTGCTGAAGCTGGCATTGCCCTCGAGCTTTGAGTTGTCGTTCATGGTTATCTCGGCGCCCAGGCCATAAGCCTCGATCGCGCCGCAATAGTTGTCCCGGATGACGGCATTGGTCATGTTGAGCTTCAGGTTGCCGCGCTTGCTGCCCACATCGTTCGAGCCGACCGCTCCGCGCGAGCTCTTGCCGTGCTCGATGACCGTCCCGCTCTCGAGGTTGATGGTGCAGTTCGCGTTGGCACTGATCGCGCCCGGCCCAATATCGCTCTTGAAGCCGCCCATGGCGACGTTTTTGAGGGTTACCGTGCAGCCGTCACCCATCATCGCGATCGCGCCGTTGGTGCCGGTATAGCCCCTGGCAAAGAGGCCACCCGTAGTGATGGAGAAGTCCCCTTTGCAATCGTAGGTGTTTCCGAACTCCCACCAGTCGCGGGTGTGATCCCAGGTATAGCCGTTGTAGGTAAACTCCCTCTTCTCGTTCGGGGAGGCTTCGAGCGTGAGGTTGGCATTGTCATAGAGTTTGATGCCGTATTGCTCCTGGCCGTCGATCAGGTGCCCGTTCATGTCGATGGTAAGCGTCTTGCCCTTGGGGATCTCGATCTCCGAGGTGAGCGTCCAATCCTCGATCATGTAGAGCTTTCCGCCGGCCGCGCACGCGTCGTAGGTCTTATCGCATAGAATGTCGGAGACGCTGGTGAAGTAGCCCTTATCCTCGCCGGCAGCGCCCCTCAAATGCGCGATCGTGGTGCTCTCGGCCGCGGCGGGCGCAGGGGCGGCCAACGTGGCCGCGGCGAGCAGTGCCACTGCGACGGCGATCGCCTTTGTGAGTTGCTTGGCGAGGCCTCGCTTGGTGGCGGTCCGCTTTTCGAACGTCTTCTTCATCGGTTCCTCCTGGGGCTTGCGCGCAGCTCGCGCAGGTCAAAGATTCAAAGCCCGCAATGGGCTTACGTGGTGCATAGATGGTCAAATAATAACAAAAGGCGTTCGGACCGGTTATCCGGCTAACTGACCTGCGATAATTCGCCACGACGCTCACCGGGGGAATACCCTTCAGAAACGTCCTCGGAGAATGGCGTTCGGGCCGATTATCCGGTGCCCCTACTCGGTTGAGTTCCACCTGACGCCCGGGAGGGGATACCCCTCAAAAACGTCCTCGGCTAAACGAGGGGCCGCCCGCCTCGCTCCTTCGGAGCTTTGGCGATCGACCCCTCTAGCCTGCGGAATGTTTTTGAGGGGTGTCCCCTCCCGGACTGATGCCGCCTTTGCAGAACGCGCTTCGGCTCCAATCCCTAAGGCGGGCCACAAGCCTACCTTGCCTGCTGGATGTTTCTGAGGGGCATCTCCCCGGTGAGCTGACGGTGACTCTGCTGATACTAAGCCGGATGCACATCCCGCTGATCGCGCGCAAGCCGAGGTGTTGTTGGAGCGGTACCAAAAAGGCCCGGCTGCTTTTGTTGCAACCGAGCCTTTTTCAACGATGGTCCTCTTCTTGAACGTCGCCCTACTTCTTGCGCTTGGTAATGACGCCAGCAGCCGCGATGAGGATGCCGAGGACGACCAGCAGGCCCACGATGAGCGGGGTTCGGTCGCCGGTGGCGGCCAGTTCCTTGTTGCTCTCGGACTTGGTCGTGGTTGTCACCGTTGTCTTGGTGACGGTGCCGTTCTTGTCGCCGTCGGTTGAATCGCCGTTCTGCTTGTCGGCGCTTTCTTCCTGACCGTCCTGCTTGTCGGAGGCATCCTCCTTTTTGTCGGAGTCCCCCTTATCGGAATCCTTGTCGGAGTCGTCATTGCCGTCGTCTTTGCCCTCCTCCTTCTTGGGGGCCGCGACCTTGATCTTGACGGTGACCTCGTTCGAAACGAGATTGCCGTCCTCGTCGCTGTTCTCAACGTACTCCGGGAAAGTGATGGTGCCCATCGCGGTGAGCTCCTGCTCACCGGTGGCGATGGCGTCGAAGCCGTCCACCTTGTTCCATGTGATCTCGTAGTCCTCCGACTCGCCGCACCCGTAGGTCACCTTGACGGTGACGGGCAGGCCCCAGCCGGTAAGATCGCCCGTGTCCTGCAACTTCTGGGCCGCAGCGGCATCTTCAAACGAAAGCTTGACGTCGGAGAGCCTTGTCTTAGACGGATGCGCGAGCGGACCCGTCGTGGGGCATACCACGCACAGCGAGGTCTTGCCACCATCCTCCAAGACGTAGGCGTCGAGGCCCACATCTTTTCGGTCGTAGAGAACCTCCGCATCGGGCGCGAGAACGTATTTCACGCCGTCGGATGCAGTCGAATTCAGCGAGATCTTGCCCACATAGGTGCGGTCGTGCCCGGCCTTGCCGCCCTCCTCCGCCTCGGGCGACCACTCGATCTTGAGGTCGTCGAAGTAGGAACTCACGTCGGTGAACGTTTTTGAGCCGGCGATCTTGGCCTCAAGCTTGGTCGCCTTATCGGCGAGGGCCTTGTGCTCCTGGGGCAGGTCGAGCGTGACGCTGAGCGCGCTCACCACCGGGTTGTAGACGGCCTTGACGGTCGTGTCGGTGGTCACGCTCGCGATGCTGAGCGTGGCGCTGCCGTCGTTGAGGGTCTTACCGCTCTCGTCGGTCCACTTCTCGAAGGCGTAGCCCTCGCGCACCGGGGCGACCATGGAGAAGGGCTCGCCGTCCTCGACGGCGTACTCGCCGATCTTGCTCTCGCCCGTGCTATCGCCGGAGTGCTTGCCGGTGTCGGTCTGTTTAACCGTGACCGTGCGCACCACGACGTCCTTGACGGTGTACTCCTTCTCAACATGATCGGACTCGACACCATCGACGGTGACCCAGGCCTCGATCTTGTACTGGCGGGTGCCACCCGTGTTGACCGGAAGGTAGAGGCTGGTCCCCTGCGCAGGACCCAGCACGTACCTGTACTCCGTGTCGCTAGGATCCTTCCTCCAGACCTTCCAGGTAACCTTCGTTCCCTGGGAGCTACCAACGTGGAAGCGTGAGCCGTCGAAGTGCTCGGTGTCGGATGTCCTCGAGTACTCGCCAGCCTCGGGCTCGAGCGTGGGGGCCGTGGGTTTCTTGGCCGGATCCGTCTCCGGGGCGTCCGTCACCGCAACCGTAACGGCAACGGTGGAGCCGGCCGGCACGGTCACGCTGCCGTCGGAGCACTTGACCGGGATGTTCAGGGTCACGGTAGCGGTGCCGGCCGGCTTCACGACCTTGTCGTTCTCGATGAGCCCGCTGCCGGCGAGGCTGAACGTGGCCTTCTCCACATCAAGGCTCACCGAAGTGCCGGCATTGGTCGTGGCGAGGGCGCTCGACGGCAGAAGCCCGCGCAGGTCGGCCTCGGTCTTGCCCACCTGAACGGTCACGGCAGCCGTCTCCACAGAGGTCACCGTGGGCTTGACGGTCTCGTACACATTCGACGTCAGAGTCAGGCTGCCGTTCGCGTCGACCGCGACGCTCTCCGCGCCGAGGCCCGAGCCGTCCATGAGGACCGCCTGCTTTGCGGCGTCCATCTCGGCAGTGAAGGCGAGGTCGTGGTCGTTGAGCGCCGTCTCGCCGTCCACGGCGAGCACCGCCTTGTACGAGGAGCCGTACACGGCCTTTCCGCTCGCGGGAACCCACGTGCTGCCGCTCTTGACGAGCCAGGTCACGGGGACGCCGCTCCAGCTCCCGTTGGAACCCCAGGTGAGGTCGCCGGTCGCGGGCAGTTCGGTGCCGGGCACGGGTGCCGCCACAGAGAGCGTCACCGCGTCGACGCGGTCCACGTACTCGGCCACGAGGTTCACGTCGTTCTGCGGCATGCTGAAGGTGAGTACCGGGTCCTTGAGGCTCTTCTTTGGCAGGTAGTCCTCCACCGGGTAGAGGCCCGTGGTACCCGTTGTGATGTCCGCGTTCCAGCACTTGAAGGCCTTCTTGGCATCGCCGCCGCCGTTGACGGTCACGGTGCTGCCGTAGCGGTAGCGGCCCTTGGACGCGCCGTTCAGGTTGACCGCGAACTCCAGGGTCCTGTACCGTTGCCAGGCGTCGCCGCCCTCGTCGGT
>CAVDTO010000135.1:0-5266 GCA_963611895.1 bacterium | reverse complement strand
TGCCAGACGGGCTCCCCGTTTGATCCGTACGGGCGCTCATCCCGTGCGTCAAGTGGACTGAGGGCATGGCGACGGGTTCGGCGATTCGGGAGACGGGAGGCGAGGCGGCCCCGCAGCGGCATGGCGCGGCACTCATCGGTGTTCATTAATTTGCAGAGGATGAGGAGTGTGCAATGTTTGAAATGACGAGAAAGGGCTTTGTCGCCTCTCTTGCGGCGGTGCCTATGGCGGCGGGCTTGATCGCGGCGCCCGTTCCGGCCGTTGCGGAGACGGGTGAATCCAACAACGACGCTAAGGAAAACGTGTTCGAGCATATCGTCTCGGTAAGCGCAATCGCGGAAACGCTTGCGGCGGGCGAAAAGGTTCTTGCGGCTGCTATCGAATACGACACCGAGATCGAGGCGTCGAGCCTTGACGCAGGCGGTGGCGGTATCGGAATGCAGGCCGAGCAAAAGGGGCTGGGGACGTACTACGTTTTGGGCCGATCGATTACGGACGTATACGTCGCCTCAAAACCGGCTTTGAGCAAAAAACGTCCCGCATCGGGAAAGTACGTGATCGTCGAGCTTGATTCAAGCGACGCGAACGCACGGACGCTACTTTTTCAGTGCTCGCGCGGAAGCGTCGGTTGCGATGCGCCGGTGCCTTTGGGCACGAGCACGCTGCGTATCTGCCAGCTGAAAAACATTACGTCCGCGTCTGGCAAGAAAATTGCCGGCGACAAGACTCGGACCCGTTACGCCACATCATCCAAGGTCGTTAACAAGTGCGCCGATCGTTTTGCTCACGGTGCATATGACGATAAAAAGAGCGGCTGCCATCTCGATTACCTGCTGTGTGAGCCCAAGGGCAAAAAGGACGGTAAGAAATACCCGATCGTGCTTTTCCTTCCGGATGCCGGAGTGACATCCAACGATGCAGATATCAACCTGCGCCAAGGTCTGGGTGCTCTCAGCTGGGCCGCAGACGGCAACTGCTACGTTTTGACGGTTGCGGGCGCGTGTTCCGATGTCGCTGCGTGCCTTGCTCTGATTTCCAAGCTCAAGAAAGAAGGGCATCAAATCGATTCTCGGCGCGTATACGGCACGGGCGAATCCGCTGGCTGCATGGCGCTGATTGACTATGCTTCCAAGCATACGAACGACAGCTCATTCGCTGCGCTTTTCCTTGTGGCGGGCCAGGGCGACATGACGCCCATCTCGAAGACGCCGATGTTCATAATGGCCTCCGAAGATGACGAAAGCTCATATGGTGGCATGACTGCCGAGGACAAGGGGCTCTCGAGCATCGGCGTTCCGTTTGTTGACGTTCAGGTGGATGCGAGCTACGACTACACGGGGGAGGGCAAGACGAGCGGTCGCTGGAAGGATTACGAATCCACCGGCGAGAAGAACCCCTCCGGTAATCAGGAAGGCGCCAAGGAGCTTTCGAGCACGAGGAAAGTCGATGACGTGCTGGCTGACATGGATGCGAGCGCATCAAACGCCGCTGCGGATGCGGCGTCTCAGGGCGCCCATGTCATATTCATGCATATCGCAAAGGGGACGCTGGACGGTACCGACAGCTCGGTGCCAGAGGGAAATACGCATAACTTCACATGGCAATACGCCTACCAGCTTCCTTCGATTCGCAGATGGGTCTTCCAGCAGAAGCGATAGCGCGCAGCGTGCTTTAGCGTGCTGGAGGTGTCGCTTTAATGTGTGGGGCGAGTTTTTGCAGCTAGATTGCGCACTTGCCCCCTAAACTTGTTCAGGTTTGCCCGGAAGGGCGTAAAAGATAAGCGCAAAAGAGTGCGCGACGGGCCCCGCGGATGGGGCGATTGAATGCCCGGAAGGGCCGATTGGAGTCTCATGTCTGAGATCGAGAACAACGTGAACGAGACCGAGAACGAGAACGTGGCGGCCGAGGCTGCCGAGGAGAACGTCGAGACCGTCGAGGTCGCCGAGACCGAGGCCGAGCTCGAAGAAGAGCCCTCCGTCAACTACGACGAGCAGCTCATGGACAAGGCCCAGAAGGCCGCCCGCCTTCTGCGCTCCCGCCGCTTTGCCATGGGCAAGGAGGACGAGGCCCGCGCCGAGCGCATGAACGACCTCAAGCGCGCCCTCAAGCTGCTGGAGCTCAAGCCCGAGATGGAGCAGAAGGAGATCTCCGACCTGCTCGGCATGCGCCTGCGCGAGCTCGATGCCCTCATGATCGAGGCCGAGTCGGTCGATCTCGTCGCCCGCGTCGTTCCCGAGGACGAGGACATGCGCAAGGTCGTCATCCGCGCCGCCGAGGAGACCGAGGAGGGCCTCGCCAAGCTCGGCAACAAGAAGGAGAAGCTGCTCCCCAGCCTCTCTGCCGACGAGATGGTGGAGCTCATCGCCGCGCTCGACAAGATCGTGGAGCCGCTCGTTGCCATGGGCCTCGATCGCGACGACGACCGTCGCGGTGGCCGTGACGACCGTGGTGGCCGTGGTGGCTTCGGTGCCCGCGACGACCGCCGTGGCGGCGACCGTGGCGGTCGCGGCGGCTTCGGCGACCGCGGTGGCCGTGGTGGCGACCGCGGTGGCCGTGGCGGCTTTGGCGGCAACCGTGGCGGCCGTGACGACCGTCGTGGTGGTTACGGCGACCGCGGCAACCGTGGCGGCTATGGCGATCGCGGCGGCAACCGCGGTGGCTTCAGCGGCAACCGTGGCGGTCGCGACGACCGTCGAGGCGGCCGCAGCAACGGCGGCTTCAAGGGCAACCGCTACTAGGTTCCTTTACCAAACGCCGGAACCGGTCGACGCTTCGCGACCGTCATACGGGCATCTTGTCACTCAAAAGGGAAGGCATGACCATAAGGTCTATGCCTTCCCTTTTTCGTGCCAACCTGCTCCGTATGACGGCCGCTCGCTGGCTTTGGTTCTCCCTGGGATTCTTCATCTGTTGCGACAGAGCTATTCTCGGGGCTGTCGTACGTTCTACCTGGGACGTTTCTCCGATTGAGGTTGTTTTGGCCCATTCTGGTCAGTCCTTGTTCCAAGAGCCGAGGGGATATGAGGTCCCTGTGCGATTCTGCGTAGCAGCCCGGAGCGCAGGGCGCCTCATATCCCCTCGGCCCGTAGACATCGCGGTTAGAACTCGAGGAACAGCTCGTGTTGGGCTGTTGGCCTGTTCCAGCCTTAGATGATGGAGATTGTCTAACGAACTGTTCGCCATGCGGTAAGATGAGCGGCTGTTGGACCACGTTTTCGGCAAAAAGATGCTGATGTAAGTCTAGGGCTGATGTCGCCCTGGACCTCCCGGCTTGGGGCGATTCGTATCGTCTCAGGAAGAAAGGGAGAACATGGGCACCAGTTCCCATCCAAGCAATTCGAATGCTCGCTCGACACACGCAGGTGACATGGCGTTTCTTACGGTGATGTACGTCGCCGCGTTCGTGGCCGCGTTCAACGAGAACATCATCAACGTCGCGCTGCACGACATCATGGGCGCGTTTTCCGTCGGCGCCACCACGGCGCAGTGGCTCGTGTCGGGCTATATGGTCGTGACGTCGATCTTCACGGCGACGATGGCCTACCTCTCGAGCCGGTTTTCCACACGCAAGCTCCTGTTCTTTGCGTGCGGTTGCCTCGTCGTGGGCGAGGTGCTCTGCCTGGTGGCGCCTTCGTTTGCCGTGCTGCTGCCGAGCAGAATCCTTCAGGCTGTGGGCTCGGGCATCCTGTTCCCGCTCATGATGAACGTGGTGATCGCCTGCGCCCCGCGCGAGAAGCTCGGCCTCTTCTTGAGCCTGGGCGGAGCGTGCATCACGTTGGGGCCGGCCTTCGGCCCCGTGGTCTCGGGCCTCATGTGCACGCTCTTCGGCTGGCGTGCCATCTTCATCGTGCCGCTCGTCGGCGGCGTCATCGTCGCAGCGGCCGGCTTCAAGCTCGTCCGCAACATTGGGGAACGTGGCGAAACGACGCTTGATGCACTCTCGGTCGTGTTGCTTGCGCTTGGCATCTTTGCGTTTGTGTTCTCGGTTGGCGAGTTCTCGACTGACATCGCGCTCGGCGCCGTGGCACTCGTCGCGGCCGTGGCGCTGCTCGGCATCTTTGCCGTGCGCCAGCTCAAGCTCGAGCACCCCGTGCTCAACGTGCGCCCCATGGCAAGCGGGCGCTTTTGGCCGGCCTGCGCGCTCGTGGTCGTGGCGATGATGACGACGTTCTCGATGAGCGTGCTGCTTCCGCTCTACTTCGAGGGCGCCTTCGCTATGACGGCGCTCGTCGCCGGCCTGCTGATCCTGCCGGCGATCGCCGTCAACGCCGTGACCTCGGTTGTGGGCGGGCGCGTCATGGATGCGCATGGCGCCTGGCCGCTGCTGCCGATCGGCTTCGCGCTCATCGCCGTGGGTCAGGTCGCGATCTCGCTGACCGCCGGCGGGATGCAACTCGGTGTGGTCGTGGCGCTCACGGTCGTGGTCTACGCCGGCGTAGGCCTTGTGCTCAGCCCGTCTCAGACGGCTGGCCTCGACACGCTTGATCCTGCCGACCATCCGCACGGCACGGCGCTTCTCAACACGTGGAACATGATTGCGGCATCCTTTGGGCCTTCGCTCTTCATTGGCCTGCTCTCGAGCTCGGCGGCCGCGGCGGTGACTGCGGGCGTGGCGCAGGACGTTGCTCAGGCTGTGGGTTTCGCCTCGGCCGTGCGTGTGGCCGCGGTCATCGCGGTGGTCGGTTTTGTCATTGCCACGGTCTACGCGCTTCGCGAGCGTCGCTCTCGTGCTTAGGGTATGTCTGCGACGAGAGCATCCTCACCGTGGGGTTCGCGCTGGACGAGCAACGACTACGGCTGCAGCGCACCGCCTGCGCAGGACGTCCGCGCGCAAACGTCCTCGGGAGCGAGCCTCACTCAGTAAAAGAGGCATTTGGCCCTGTGGAATGTTTGCTTAGCAGGCACCGCGCTCCGGCGGCTTACGGGGTAGACGGGATGGTGCTCCGCGACGACCTAACAACGGGTTTGATGGCGAAACGCCTTGCGAGTTCGTGTTCTCGCAGGGCGTTTTTCTTTGTCTTGTGCTTCGCTGTGTTCCGGCGACTGACGGGCTAGAGGCTGAGGAACAGCTCGTGGATGCGAGGGTCTTCGTCGAGCTCGGGATGGAAGGTCACGCCGAGCTGGTTGCCTTGACGGGCGGCGACGATGCTGCCGTCTACGGTGGCGAGCACCTGAGCGGCCGGTCCCACGCTGACGATGCGCGGCGCACGGATGAAAGTCATGGGAATCTCACCGAGGCCCTCAAACTCCGCGTTGGCGTGGAAGC
>CAVDTO010000134.1:0-5315 GCA_963611895.1 bacterium | reverse complement strand
TGAAGGTCGTGGGCTGCACGTTGAAGTTGGGGTCGGCGATGCGGCGGTTGTAGATGTCGATCACCTTGAAGATGTTGAGCAGCTGGCGCTTGTAGGCGTGGAAGCGCTTGACCTGCACGTCGAAGACCGTGTTCGGGTCGATGACGAGGCCGGTGGTCTCCTTCACGTACTTGGCGAGGCGCACCTTGTTCTCGAGCTTGGAGGCGCCTACGGCCTCGAGGAAGGAGCTGTCGTTCTCAAAGGCGGTGAGCTTCTCGAGCTCGGCGGCGTCCTTGAGCCAGCCGTCGCCGATGGCCTCGGTGACGATCTTGGCGTAGCTCGGGTTGGCCTCGGCAAAGAAGCGGCGGTGCGAGATGCCGTTGGTCTTGTTGTTGAACTTCTCGGGCGTGAGCTCGTAGAAGTCGTGGAGCACGCGGTCCTTGAGGATGTCGGTGTGGATCTTGGCCACGCCGTTCACGCTGTGGCTGCAGATGACCGAGAGGTTGGCCATGCGGACCTCGCCGTCCCAGAGGATGGCGGTGTTGCGCAGGAGCTCCTGCCAGTTGTCGAGCGAGGTGTCGAAGGAGGAGTGGTAGCGGTGGCTGATCTCCTCGATGATCTGGTAGAGGCGCGGCAGCAGCGCGGAGAAGGTGGAGATGGGCCACTTCTCGAGCGCCTCGGGGAGGATGGTGTGGTTGGTGTAGGAGACGACCTTGGTCACGATCTCCCACGCCTCGTCCCACTCGAGGCCCTTCTCGTCGATGAGGACGCGCATGAGCTCGGGGCCGCACATGGCCGGGTGCGTGTCGTTGGTGTGGATGGCGACGAACTCGGGGAGCTTGCTCCATGCGGGGCCGTGCTCGCTCTCGAAGGTCTCGAGCAGCGACGCGATGCCCGCGGAGACGAAGAGGTACTCCTGCTTGAGGCGCAGCAGCTTGCCGTGCTCGCCGGCGTCGTTGGGGTAGAGGATGGCGCTGATGGCTTCGGCGTTAGCGCGGTCGGCGTCGGCGAGGGCGTAGTCGCCGCGGTTGAAGGCCTCGAGGTCGAAGTGCTCCTCGACCGGCTCGGCGCTCCACACGCGCAGCTTGTTGACGGTCTCGCCGCCAAAGCCCACGACGGGGATGTCATAGGGAACGGCCAGGATGTCCTGGGTGTCGACGGTGCGGAACCACACGCGGCCGTCCTTCTCGTAGCTCTCCACGTGGCCGCCGAACTTGACCGGCACGGCCTTGTCGGGGCGGCGGACCTCCCAGGGGTAGCCGTGGCTCAGCCACTCGTCGGTGTTCTCGACCTGGCAGCCGTTGACGATGTCCTGCTTGAAGAGGCCGTAGCGGTAGCGCATGCCGTTGCCGTAGCCGGCGATGCCCTCGGCGGCGAGGGAGTCGAGGAAGCACGCGGCGAGACGGCCGAGGCCGCCGTTGCCGAGTGCGGGGTCGGGCTCCTGGCTCTCGATCTCGGTGAGGTCGGCGCCCATGTCGGCGAGGCCCTCGGCGACCATGTCGCGCACGCCGAAGTTCAGCAGATAGTTGTCGAGCAAGCGACCGATGAGGAACTCGATGGAGAAGTAGTAGACGCGCTTCTTGTTCTCGGCGCGCTTCTCGGACTCGGTCGCGACGTTGCGGGCCTTGGAGGCCACGAGCGTGGCGAGCGCGTTGAAGCGGTCGATGTCGCTCGTCTTCTCGAAGGACTTGCCCGAGATCGCCATGACGGCGGAGCGGTACTCCTCGATGAACTCCTGCTTGCTGTCGAAGATCTTGTTCATGTGTTCCTCTCTTGGGTTTCCCCTTTTGGATAGGTCTTGGGCGTCGCGGGGCCGGGTCTCCTGTTCCCGGTGCTCGCTACTTCGCCTTGGGGGCGGTCCCCTTGGTGGATTTTACCGTTTTGGCCTTGGGCTTGGCTGCAGAAGTGCTGCCAGAAGCCTTTTTGGCGGCGGCCTTTACCTTGGTCTTTGCGGTGGCCTTACGCGCCTTTGACGATTTGGCCGCCTGTGCGGGGGCCTCTGCCTTGGCGGCCTTGACTGCCTTGGCGGGGTCGACGTAGGAGCTCTTGCGCTGGCGCTTGAGCACGAGGCCGGCCAGGCCCGGAACGCGCACCTCGACGGAGTTCTCCATGCCGTTCCACGGCTCGGGCTTGCTCGAGACCATGACCTCGTCGGAGTACCCGGAGCCGCCGAACTCGGGCTTGTCGGAGTTGAAGACGATCTTGTAGTCGCCCTCGCGCGGCACGCCGATCTTGAAGACCGGGTAGCTCGCCGGGTCGAAGTTGATGAGGCAGACGAGGTCGTCCTTCTCCTTCTCGCCGGAGCGCACGAAGGTCACGATGGACTGCTCGTTGTTGTCGGCGTCGATCCAGGTGAAGCCGTCGTCGGTGTAGCCGCGCTGCCAGAGCGCCGGCTCCTCGGTGTAGAGGTGGTTGAGCGCGCGCACGAACTGCTGGTGGTGCGCATGGGTCTCGAACTGCTCGGTGAGGAACCACTGGATCGACTCGTAGTAGCGCCACTCGATGAACTGGGCGATCTCGTTGCCCATGAAGTTGAGCTTGGCGCCGGGGTGCGTCATCTGGTAGAACGCGAGCGTGCGCAGGCCCGCGAACTGGCGCCACCAGTCGCCGGGCATGCGGCCGATCAGCGAGCACTTGCCGTGCACGACCTCGTCGTGGCTGAGCGGGCAGATGAAGTTCTCGCTGAACGCGTACATGATCGAGAACGTAAGCAGGCCGTGGTTGCCGGGGCGCCACGGGAAGTCCGTCTGCATGTAGTGGAGGGTGTCGTTCATCCAGCCCATGTCCCACTTGTAGTGGAAGCCCAGGCCGCCTTCCTCGGGCGGGTAGGTCACGAGGGGCCAGGCGGTGGACTCCTCGGCCATCATCATGACGTCGGGGAACTGCTCGCCCACGGCGGTGTTGACCTGGCGGATGAACGCGGAGGCGTCGAGGTCCTCCTCGGTGCCGTTCTTGTTGAAGCGCTTCTGGCTCGGGTCGTCGATGCCGAAGTTCATGTAGAGCATCGACGAGACGCCGTCCATGCGGATGCCGTCGATGTGGAACTGCTCGAGCCAGAACAGGGCGTTCGACACGAGGAAGCTGCGGACCTCGCCGCGCTGGAAGTCGAACTTGTGGGTGCCCCAGTTGGGGTGGATCTCGTGCTCGTAGAGCATGTGGCCGTTAAAGGTGGCGAGCCCGTGCGCGTCGGAGCAGAAGCCGCCCGGCACCCAGTCCATGATGACGCCGATGCCGGCCTTGTGGCACGAGTCGACGAAGTGCATGAACTCCTTGGGCTTGCCGTAGCGGGAGGTCGCGGCGTAGTAGCTCGTGGCCTGGTAGCCCCAGGATCCGTCGAACGGAAACTCCGTGACGGGCATGATCTCGATGTGCGTGTAGCCCATGTCCTTAACGTAGGCCACGAGCTCATCGGAGAGGTCGTCGTAGCTGTAGTAGGTTCCGCGCTGGGCGGGGAACTCGTCCATGGGGCCGGGCCAGGTGCCGTCCTCGCGCGGCTCACCCTGGGGCTCATCGCCGTGGCGCTTCCACGAGCCGAGGTTCACCTCGTAGATGTTGAGCGGGGTCTGCATGTGGTTGGTCTTGGCGCGCTTGGAGATCCAGCGGGAGTCCTTCCAGGCGTAGCCCGAGATGTCGTAGAGCACCGAGGCCGTAGCGGGCGGAACCTCCTGAAGGAACGCGTAGGGGTCGGCCTTGTAGAGCACGTCGTCCTGATCGGTGCGGATGGCGTACTTGTAGAGCTCGCCCTCTTTGAGGCCGGGGACGAAGCCCTGCCAAAGTCCGCTCTTCTGAACGGGGGAGAGCGGGTTAGCGTGCGGATCCCAGTCGTTGAAGTCGCCGACCACGTGGACGCTCTTCACGCCGGGGGCCCAGACGCAGAAGCGCCAGCCCTTCTTGTTGTGCTGCGTATCGGGGTGCGCGCCGAGCTTCTCCCAGCTGCGCTGCCAGGAGCCCTGCGCAAAGAGATGCAAATCGTCATCGGTGATGATCAGGCAGGGATTTGACTGTTCGGCTTTAGCCGGTTGTTTTGAAGTAGCCACGTCTGTTCCTATCGTCATCGCGGCATCGTTGTGCCATCCGATAAATGGGCAGTCGGGGCTCACGATACGCTGGACAGAACAGTGCGGATTCGTTCCACGGCGCCGTCGCACGCAAGTGGAACCTCTGACTGGTATTTAGATTACATCTGTTTCGGTTTGGCGAAATCGATTTTGCCCATCGGGCCTGTATTAATCGGTAAGTGAACGTTTCGGGCACGTTTACAGATTTGGTAAAGCTTTTTCTTGACAATGCAGCGTATCTGCTAAAGCCCGGCTAAACGCCCGATGGTAAAACTCGATTTGCTACCATGACGGGGTAGCAATAATCGGCATCTGCGAGGTGGTGTGGGTGAAGGATGCCCAGCGCGTTCTTATCGTGGGCGGCTCGCCCGAGCGGTCGAGCGTACGGACGCTTGCGGCCGCTGCGAAAGCATGCGATCGCGTGGTCGCGGTCGACCGGGGGCTCGATGCCGTCTATGAGGCGGGGCTTGCCTGCGACCTCTTTTGCGGGGACGCCGACACCGTGAGCCCTGCTGCGCTGGAGCGCCTTGAGTGCGCTCGCGGGGGCGAGGACGGACGCATCCCCGATATCGAGCGCTACAACCCCTACAAGGACTTTACCGACCTCTCGCTCGCGCTTCGAGCCGTAGGCGAGCGCTGGTCCGGTGCTGACGTCGTGTGCGTGAACGTATCGGGCGGTGCGCCCGATCATTTTTTGGGTGCGCTCGGGTGCCTTGCCGCGTACCGCGGTGGGACCGTCAGTATAGTCGAGGACGCGTTCGAGGCACGTATCTTGCGCGGTGCTGATGCGCGCGGTGTTGAGCAAGTGGATCGCAAGAATGCGGCCTGCGATCTTGCGGCTGGTAAGCAGACGGATTGCGAGAATGCAGCCTGCGGGCTTGCGGCTGATGAGCGGGCGGATTGCGAGGACGTGGACTGCGAGGCTGTTGCTGGTGAGCGGGTGCTTTCCGTAAGTTCTGGAGATGCGTGGCAAATCGACGGGGCGGTCGGTTCGCGTTTTTCGGTCGTGGCGCTCAGCTCTCCTGCAATCGTTTCGGAGCGCGGCTTTGAGTGGGAGATCGACCATATGGAGCTGCCCCTGCTGGGCGATCGCGGCGTCTCCAACGTCGTGGTGGCCGAGCACACGCAAGTCACCTGTCACGCCGGCTGCGCTGTGGCCTATCTCTTCCACAAGAACGATTAGGCGGCGTGCTGATCCGCCAGAAAACAAGACCGGGGCAACGCCTTTGGACTTTGGTCCCGGCGTTGCCCCGGCGGCTAGAGAACGAGATCTTCGTC
>CAVDTO010000133.1:0-5329 GCA_963611895.1 bacterium | reverse complement strand
GCCGCGGTCCTCGGTGCTCTGCACCCGGCCGCGCGGCAAGGAGATATATTGCCAGAGACCTACCGCTGTGGGTACGGCGATTTCGACGTTCATATTTTGCACACAATTACCCGGGACCCAACACGAAGGCCCTTTAAAAACGAGGGCGCTTTGGCCCCTCGCAAGAAGCCGCGTCTCTCCGCGCGCGCTCCCTAAAGACAGCCTATATATACCGTTGATCTAGGCGCTTGATACCGTTGCGCCCGCCGTGTTAACCGAATGATTACGTGAACGGTTTGAAACTGCGAGTGGCTCGTGCAGCTGTTTCCCTACCGCAGCGCCCGTACTATATAGAGAGGGGTCGGAATGCCCGCACGCCCAACCCCAATGTCTATCTATATATGTTGTTCGCGATCCAACGCGGCACCACACGCTGAAGCGCCCGACATCCACGCATCTCTTGGCCTTATAAGCGAAGAAATGAATTCCGAACGCTCCGATATAAGAAAAGACCTCGCCGCGGCGAGGTCTTTTTGCATTCTATGGTGGGCCGTCAGGGGTTCGAACCCTGGACCTTGGGATTAAAAGTCCCCTGCTCTGCCAGCTGAGCTAACGGCCCGCGTGAGGCATTGTATCACGGGTTGGTTTTATTCCCAGTCCCATTGGCCGTTTACGAAGACCGGCACCTCGCGGCCGTCGGCCGTGATACCTGTGATATTCAGGTCGTCGGCGCCGATCATGAAGTCGACGTGCGTCGAGGACTGGTTGACGCCGCACTCCTTGAGATCGTCCTGCGAAAGGTCGTAGCCGCCCTCGTAGCATTCGGGGAACCCGACTCCGAGCGCCAGGTGGCAGCTCGCGTTCTCGTCGTAGAGCGTGTCGTAGAACAGGATGCCGGTCTCGCGGATGGGTGTGTTCTTGGAGATGAGCGCGACCTCGCCCAGGTGATGCGCGCCTTCGTCGGTCTCGACGATGCTCTTGAGCACGTCTTTGCCAACACGAGCGCCGTAGTCGACGACCATGCCGCCCTCAAAGCGGATCCAGAAGTCCTCGACCTTGTTGCCGTGGTAGACCAGGGGCATTGCCGCGTAGACGATGCCGTCGGCACGGTTGCGGTCGGGCGAGGTGAAGACCTCCTCGGTCGGGATATTCGGGAAGAACGGGTGGCCGTCGGGCGTGAGGGACTTTCCGCCTTCCCAAATATGCTTATCGGTGAGGCCGACGGTGAAGTCGGTGCCGTTGGAGCTCGTGTAATGCAGGCGGTCGTAATGCGCGGAGTTCAAGAGGCGCAGGTTCTTATCGAACGTCGCGTCGTGCAGCTCCCAGTCGCTCTCGGGGTCCTCGCCGTCGGCGCGGGCCGTGCTGAGGATGGCCTTCCAGAGTTCGTACTCCGCAACCTCGGGGCAGGCATCGGGGAACACGTGGGCGGCCCATGCCGCTACCGGCGCGCCGAGGATGCACCAGGGGTTCACGTTGAAGTCGAGCCCGTGGCGGAAGACGTCGCACTGCGTGTTGCGAGCGCGCGCGGCCGCGACGGGCTTGGCCGGGTCGACGCCCTTGAGCGCCTCGGGGTCGGAACCCTCGATAAAGACGAAGCAGGCGCCGGCGGCGGCAAGCGAGTTCAGCTGCTCGACCTTCCACGAAGGGGTGGTCTCGAACCATTCGGCCTCGACGTTCGCGAACTCGAGGCGCGTGACGGCGTCGTCGGACCAGATGACCGTCACGTGGCCGGCGCCCGCGGCATATGCCTCGGCGACGACGAGCCGCGCGAACTCGGCCGTCTCGACCGGGGCCTGCACGACGACCTCCTGGCCGGGCTTGACGTTCACGCCCTTGCGGACGGCAAGCGATGCGTACTTTTTGATCTGCGGCTTGAGCTTTTCCAGAGCCAGCTTGGCGTCTTCTGCAGTGAGTGCTGCCTTGAGCATGGTTTGATTCCTCCAAATAAAAAGGCGCGTTACGGCTTGTGCCAGCAACGCGCCTTATACCCAGCTTGTGGGATGGGGACTACTTGTTCTTTTTCGCAGCCTTCTTGGCCTCGCGCTCGGCGCGCTTCTGATCGTCCTCGGCGGCGGCCTTCTCGATGAGGGCCGTGAGGGCGCGCTGCGACATGCCCTCGGCGCGCTGGCGATAGGTGTTGCGCAGCGGGCGGATGCGGGCGAAGTCGTAAATGAACGCGGCGATGATGATCACGTAGGCGACCACGATCACGGCCACCTGGGCCGCAGAGGTGATGTTGCCGCCCTTGCCGCCGGCAAAGAGCCAGATCCAGAGCAGGACGATGATGCCCATGCCCACACCGAGCAGGGCCCACCAGACGCGGCGGCGCTTGAGGTAGTCGGCGTCGTTCTTCATGAGGATGTTGGTGGCGGAATAGACGCGATCCTCCTGAGCGCGAACCTGCTGCTTGCGGGCGCGCTTCTCCTCCTTGGAGAGGTTGGAGAGGTCCTCACCCTTCTCGCGATCCTTGCGGCGGGCCTTGGAAGATGACGCCTCGACGCGGACCGAGCCGGCCGCGGCGCGGGCGGGCTTGGCGGAGGTGGCGGACTTACGCATGAAACCCTTTCCCTCGCGGGACTGGCTGCGCTGGTTCATGGGGCTGCGGGTGCTCACTTACGCGTTCTCCTTCATGGTTTCGAACTTGGTGCCCGTGATGATCTCGTACGCCTCGACGTACTTCTTGGTGGTGTTCTCGATCACCTCGGCGGGCAGGTGCGGGGCCTCACCCGTCATATCCCAGTTGGCCTTGAGCCAGTTGCGCACGTACTGCTTGTCGTAGCTCGGCTGAACCTTGCCCTCCTCGTACGAGGCGGCCGGCCAGAAGCGGCTGGAATCGGGGGTCAGGCACTCGTCGATGAGGGTGACCTTGCCGTCGATGACGCCGAACTCGAACTTGGTGTCGGCAATGATGATGCCCTGCTCGGCGGCGTACTCGGCGGCGGCGGTGTAGATCTTGAGCGAGAGGTCGCGAATCTGGCTCGCGATGTCCTCGCCGACGATCTCGGCGCAGCGCTCGTACGAGATGTTCTCGTCGTGATCGCCGAGCTCGGCCTTGGTGGACGGGGTGAAGATGGGCTCCGGGAGCTTGGAGGCCTCGGTCAGGCCGGCAGGCAGCTTGATGCCGCACACGGTGCCGTCCTCGTCGTAGGTCTTCTTGCCCGAGCCGGTGAGGTAGCCGCGCACAATGCACTCGATGGGAATGGTCTGGGCCTTCTTGACGAGCATGGAACGGCCGGCAAGATAGCTCTTGTACTCGGCGAACTCCGCGGGGAAGTCGTTCACGTCGATCGAGACGAGATGGTTGGGGACCAGGTCGGCGAACTTGTCGAACCAGAACTTGGAGATGCGGTTGAGCACCTCGCCCTTGAAGGGGATCTCGTCCGGAAGAATGAAGTCGAACGCGGAGATGCGGTCGGTGGCGACCATCAGAAGGCTGTCGCCCGCATCGTAGATGTCGCGAACCTTGCCGTGCGAATCGGGGCGAAGCTCCATCGAACCCATGTTAGTCAACTCCTAACGAAATGGCATCAGTGCGGCGCCGGCGAGCGGCGCAGGTAGCCTGCTTGCGCAAAGCTAGTGCTCCATTGTAGTGGATGCGTTCTCGGGCATGTGCTCGCGGGGCAGATGAATCGTAAAAGTCGTACCCTTTCCAAGTTCCGACTCCACGGAGATGTAGCCGTGGTGGCGCTCGACGATCTGCTTGGTGACGGCCAGGCCCACGCCAAGACCGCCCGCCTCGCGCGCGCGGCTCGCGTCGGCGCGCCAGAAGCGGCCGAAGATGCGCGAGAGGTCCTCTTTGGCGATGCCGATGCCGGTGTCGGAAACCGAGATCTTGAGGTGCTTGCGATCGCCGAGGACCGAGACGACGACCCAGCCGCCCTCGGGCGTGTAGCGCATGGCGTTGCTCATGAGGTTGATGACGGCCTGGGTGATCATGTCGGGATCGAACTCGATGAGGTCGGAATGGCCGTTGAGTTCGTCGGAGAACCGCAGCTTGAGGTCGCGCTCATCGAAGAGGCGCTCCTGGGAGTTGACGATGTTGCGCACGAACGGGACGAGCTCGACCGTGTCGATGTTGAGTGGGGCCGTCTTGTTCTCGAGGCGCGAGAGGTCGAGCATCTGCTGGACCAGGCGGGCGAGGCGGCGCGTTTCGGAAGCGACGGTCTCGAGGTGCTCGGAATCGGTTGGGTAGACGCCGTCTTGCATGGCCTCCACCGTGGCGAGCATGGCCATGAGCGGCGTGCGCAGCTCGTGCGCGACGTCGGAGGTGATGCGCTTCTCGTGCTTGAGGTCCTTCTCGATGGTGGTCGCCATCTCGTCGAAGGTCTCGCCGAGCTGGTCGATCTCGTCGTCGCCGCGCAAGTTGCAGCGGGCCGAGAGGTCGCCATCGCGGATCTGCTTGGCGGTGCCGGTGATGCGGCGGATGGGGTTGGTGAGCATGCGGCTCACGAAGTATCCGATGACGACCGAGATGGCCACCGCGACGATTGCGGCAAGCGCCATGGCGTTGAAGGTCTTCTCGCGGAAGGCGTTATCGGCCTTGGTGAGGAGCGCGTCGGAGCCGAGGACCCACACGCGCACGCGGCCGAGATCCTTGCCCGAATCGGTGGTGATCTTTGAGGTGACGGCGCCCTCGGCATCCGTTGGCGCGGTCGAAACGAGACTGCGGGTCTTTGACTTGGCCTTTTTGGCCGCCTTTGCCGCCTTGGACTCTTCGGCGGCCTCCTCGGCCTCGGATTCCCCGTCGGTTTCGCTCGCGGAATCTGTTGCGCCATCGCTCTCGCTCTCCGAATCTTCCTCGGCGGCAAGGGCGGCGATGGGCCACGAGTCGTCGTAGACTACCGTGCCCTTGGCGTTGACGACCTGGATCCCGATGTCTTCGGAGATCGCGCTCGCGTCGGCGATGGAACGGAGCTTCTCGGCCGTCCACGCGCCGTTCTTCTCGTAGGATTCCGCGAGGCGCTTGGCCGTGACGTCGGCGATCTCGGTCACGTTCGCGCGCGTGTAGTCGGTAAACGCCGTGCCCCACACGACCGAGACCACGGCAACGAGCACGACGACGGTCATGAGCGAGGTCAGGGCAAACGAAAGAGCCATGCGCGAGGCATAGCTCATGGCAGGCCGCGAATCAGAACGAGGCGTGTTCCAGCGCGCGCGGGAATTCGCCTCGTTCTCTTTTGAATTGCGTTTTGCGGCGGAGTTGTGCGACGACATCTTTACTTGCCGGAGGCCTGCGGGGCCTCAAAGCGGTAGCCGACGCCGTGGACGGTGTAGAGCCACTTGGGCTTTTTGGGATCGTCACCGAGCTTGGCGCGCAGGTTCTTGACGTGGGAGTCGATGGTGCGCTCGT
>CAVDTO010000132.1:0-5388 GCA_963611895.1 bacterium | reverse complement strand
GGACGACCTGCGCGTAGCCGCCGCCGGCAGCGCCGCCCTTGACGCCGAACACGGGGCCGAGGGAGGGCTCGCGTAGGGCAACGGCGGCCTTGACGCCGCGACGGCGCAGGCCGTCGGCAAGACCGATCGTGGTGGTGGTCTTGCCCTCGCCCGCGGGCGTGGGGTTGATGGCCGTCACGAGCACGAGCTTGGACGCGTGGTCGCACGGCTCGTTCAGCAGCGAGTAGTCGACCTTGGCCTTGTCGAAGCCGTACGGGATGAGATGCTTGACGTCGACCCCGGCGTTGGCGGCGACCTCGGTGATGGGAAGCGGCGTCACGGAGCGCGCGATCTCGATATCGGTTGGCATGGATTACCCCTTATGTCGCAGGCGAAACATGCAGCACAGCATACCACGCACGCCAAAGCGCCCGCCCACGTTGTGGGGCCCGTGGCATACGCAAGCTCTATGGCACGCGATAGCCCACGCCTGCACCCCGCGCGATGCGCGGAGTGGCCAGGGCGTGACGCTCGGGACGGATCGGCATCGAGCGCAATACCGAGAGGCAAGCGTTACCCGAACGAACTGGGGCAAGGGACAGGAATTGCGACTGTCGTTCTCGGCACGCGGAGCGTGAGCCCTATCGCCGTGAACGCCAATCGCCGTCTGAGCCGCTGCCGCCATCTCCGCGCTAGCGGCCGGTCGGCGGCTCGATCCCGAGGTGCTTATAGGTCTCGAGCGTGGCCATGCGTCCCTGGGGTGTGCGCACCATGAGGCCGCGCTGCAGCAGATAGGGCTCATAGACGTCCTCGAGCGTGCTCGGGTCCTCCCCCACCGCGCTCGCAATGGTCGTGAGGCCCACGGGACGCCCGCCGAAGGTGCGCGCGAGGGTCTCGAGGATGCGCACGTCCATCCAGTCGAGCCCGAGCTCGTCGATCTCGAAGAACTCGAGCGCCTTGAGGCAGATGCCGATCTCGATACTACCGCCGCCGCGCACCTGGGCGTAGTCGCGCACGCGCTTGAGTAAGCGGTTTGCCAGGCGGGGCGTTCCACGCGAGCGCGAGCCGATCTCGAGCGCGCTCTCGCGGTCGATCTCCACCCCGAGGATGGTCGCCGAGCGCGTGACGATCTGGGCCAGGTCCTCCACGGAGTAGTAGTCGAGCCTGAACGAGATGCCAAAGCGGTCGCGCAAGGGGCCGGTGAGCATGCCGGAGCGCGTGGTGGCGGCCACAAGCGTGAACTTGGGAATATCGAGCCTGATGGAGCGAGCGGCCGGGCCCTTGCCGATCACGATGTCGAGCGCAAAGTCCTCCATCGCCGGGTAGAGGACCTCTTCAACGTTGCGGTTGAGGCGGTGGATCTCGTCGATGAAGAGCACATCGCCGGGCTGCAGGTTGGTGAGGATCGCGGCGAGGTCTCCCGTGCGGGCGATGGCCGGACCGCTCGTGGTCTTGATCTGGGCTCCGAGCTCGTTGGCGATCACGCTCGCAAGCGTCGTCTTACCGAGGCCCGGAGGCCCCGAGAAGATCACGTGGTCGAGCGTCTCGCCGCGGCTCTGTGCCGCCTCGATGAGGATGCGCAGACTCTGCTTGATATGGTCTTGGCCGCAGTAGTCGTCGAGCTTTTGGGGGCGCAACGTGCGGTCGACGTCGAGGTCCTCGCCCGTGAGCTCGGAGTTGACGATCCGCTCGCCGTGCGCGGGGGCAGATGCGGCGGGGCTATCGGCCCACAGGTCCTGAGAGTCATCGGCTTCCCACATCATGCACCCATCCCGAGCTTCTTCAACGCGGCGGAGAGGATGTCCTCCACCCGCAGGTTCGACCCATCATAGCCCTCGAGCGCGAGCGCCGACTCCTGCGGCGAGAAGCCCATGGAGAGCAGGGCCGCCTGCGCCTCGTCGAGCGCGCTCGCGGCCTGCGCAGCCGCAGCCTGCGCGATCGGGAGCCCGGCATCCTGAACGTCGACGGGAACGAAGCCCTTGTCTTTGGCGAACACGCTCTTGAGCTCGAGGATCAGGCGCTGGGCCGTCTTCTTTCCCACGCCCGAGACCGTCGCCATGTTCTTGTCGTCCTCGGCCATGACGATCGAGTAGAGCTGGCTCACGGTGAACTTGGAGAGCACCGCGAGCGCGAGCTTGGGGCCCACGCTGCTCACGGCCACGAGCCGGTCGAACATCGTGCGCTCATCCTTGGTGGCAAAACCGAAGAGCGTCATGGAGTCCTCGCGCACCTGCATGCGCGTGTACAGGCTCACCTCGCCGCCGAGCGCGGGCAGGGCGGCCGCCGTCGTGCCCGATATGCCGAGCTCGAACCCGACGCCGTTCACGTCGATCACGGCACTCGACGGGCTCGCCTCGAGCACCGTTCCCCTAAGCTGCGAGATCATCAGTATCCGGTTCCTCTCTTTTGGTAGAACTCGCCGCCCGTGAGCGCGCGCGTCCGGCTGAGGTTGACATGGCAGATGGCGCAGGCGAGGGCGTCTGCGGCGTGGTCGGGTTTGGGGTCGTGGTCGAGATGCAGCAGCGTGCGCACCATGTAGGTGACCTGGTGCTTGTCGGCGGCGCCGGTGCCCACCACGGCTTGCTTAATCTGCATGGGGGTGTACTCGCCCACCTCGAGCGCGCACTCCGCGAGCGCGACCATGGCCGCTCCCCTGGCATGCGCCGTCGGGATAGCCGAGCGCACGTTGGCGCCGAAGTAGACGCTCTCGATGGCGGCTGTGGCGGGGCGGTAGCGCTCCACCACGTCCTTGAGGTCGGTCGCGATGTGCGCGAGCCTCACCGAGAGCGGGCTGCCCGCCGAGGTCTCGATGCAGCCGTAGGCGCGGCAGCGGACCTCGCCGCGACGCTCCTCCACGATGCCCCAGCCGGTATGCGCCAGGCCGGGATCTATCCCCAAGATGACCACGGGCGGACCTCCCTTGCCGAGCCCTCGAATAAAACGAACATCTGTTCTGAATATACCATAGCCGCGTCACGCGCGAGCCAGGTTTTGAAAGCTCAAAAGGATTTGTCCGAGCGCGCGGTGCCGCCAGCATGCGTGCCGGCGCCGTTCAGAACAACCGGCCGAACGGGGCGACCGCCCAAAGCCACCGGCCGGCGCTCACGATGCCAGACCAGGCGCCAGCGTCCCAGCGGCGCCCGCGCATCCAGAATCGGCGCCCGCACTCCCAGCGCTAAGCCGGGGCTTGCGGCCCCTAGTTCTTTGAGAAGAACGAGAGCGGCGTCATGTTCGGGCCGAGCCGGCCGGGCGCGCCGGCAGAGCCGCTATCCGACTCCATGAAGCTCCGCGCCGCCTCCTGCAGGTGCTCGCCGAGCTTCTCGAGGTCGGCACGGGCGCGGATGTTCCCATCGGGCGAGGCGGCCTGCTCAAGCTGCTCGGGCGGGATTCCCAAGAGCTCGCCCAAAAAGCCCATGATCTCGCGGCGCTGGCGCTCCCCTGCCGAGGTGCCACCCTGCTCTATGCGCTCCATCTCGGAGGCGACCAGCCCCTCGAGGTCCGCGGGGTCGCCGGCGGCGGAACCCGCATCCGACCAGGCAAGGTCGCACGGCCAGTGGCGTGCCGCAAAGCTGCAACCCGAAACGCTCGGCGCCATCGGAAGCACGCGGCGGGCGGCCTCGCCCTTGCGCACGGCCATGAGCAAGAGCGCCACGGCAGGCCCGTGCAGGGCGGTCGAGGGCAGGTCCTCAAAACGCGCGACGTGCTCCACATGGGCCTCGAGCACGGCGTCGATATCGCTCGGGCGCAAACCGGCCAAAAGCTGCGCCATCCGCCCGTAGCCGATGGCGTCGGTGGCGATCGACCCGAGCATGCGATCCACCGTCGCGGCCATGCAGCGCTCGATCTCGGCAAGCGAGACGAGCTCGGAAGGCAGCGAGGCCGACTCGCGGTTGCGCAGGCGCGCGATGAACTCGAGCTGCGTGAGGTACACGTCGCCAAAGGGCGCGATATCGCCCTCGAACCCGCCCGCGAGTGCCTCGGCGGCGAGCGCACAGTCGGTCTTGGTGAGCGAGCTCACGGCGAGGGCGCCGAGGCTCCGCGCGACCGTCTCGAGGTAGAGCCCCTCGGCATGGCGGTTCACCTGCTCGATCACCCTTCGGGTCGCGTCCGTGTGCGCCTCGCCGGCGCCCAGGGGATCCGCGGCATCGCGCTCGATGAGCCGGATCTGCAGGCGGCCCGCAAGCGTGCGCACGAGCTCGGCGCGTTCGCGCTCCTCGGCATCCTGGCGCGCGGTCGAGACCGCGTCGCTCTCCACGAACAGGGCCGTGACGTTACGCGGCCCAAAGGCGTCGACCGCGAGCACGGCCGCGAGCGACGAGGGAAGGTCGCCGCGCAACAGCACGGCGGCGCGTTCCGTCCCGCGCGCACGGGCCGCGGAGCGGAGCGCCAGCACGAGCGAACGCCAGGCCCACTCCTCGCGCGCGTACGAAGCAAGCGCGCGCCCGGGCACAGGCTCGGCCGCAGAGCCGCGACAGACCTCCTGCACGAGCAGGTCCTCCTCGAACTGCGGGGCCGCGGCCACCACGCGGCCGTCGTCGTCGAGCACGTACGACCCGCCGCTAAAGACGGCGCCGTCGTAGGAGCCCACGGGCTCCATGCTCGCGAACCACACGCCTTGCTTTTGAACGAGCTCGGGAAGCGTGGACTCAAAGAGGCCGGCCGCCCCCGCAGAAACCGGGTCGGCGGCCCTATAGGGCCTCGTCTGGAATCGGATGGCGAGGTCGCAGCCGGTCGGCAGGATCGGCACGGTTTGCTCGGCCTCGAACATGAAGGCGCAGCGCAGGCCGCCGATGTCGTCGATGACCGGCGACCACAGTTCGTCGGCGGGACAACCGCCCTTGTCGCGGAGCGCCGCGGCCATGCAGCGGATCGGGCGCACGTGCCCGCCCTTGAGCATGAAGATCTCGAACACCGGCTCGTCCCTGAACATCACGGGAGCGGGCACGAGGAGCACGGCTCCCGTGGGGGCGATGCCCTCGGCCAGGCGCTCGAGCTCCGCGACCAGGCTCTGCTCAAAGCCGATCGAGTCGATGAGCATGCCCGGCTCGATACCGCCCAAGAGCGGGGCGGGCGCGCACACGAGCGTGGCCCCGGCCGCGGCCGCAAGCTCCACCTGACGCTCCAGACGCTCGCAGATGCCCTCGATGTCGCCAAGCCGCATGTCGATCTGTGCCAGCGCGATCTTCATGCCCATCCTCCAAGAACCTCGATCGATCATGGCGCGGCGCGCACCGGCCGCGCATTCAGGTTCTAAGCGTACCCTCTCGCGGCCGCGGCCTTGCCGAGTATTTGCAGCGACGCTCCCTCGCTCGCCTTGCTGGGCCCGCGTGATGAACATGGACTGGACCGTGTAAGGCTCGGCCCGGAAGCGCAGTACTACCAGCAGCGCGAGCAGGCGACCCAACACGC
>CAVDTO010000131.1:0-5402 GCA_963611895.1 bacterium | reverse complement strand
CCCTTACGGACATAAGCCGGATCGTCGGCAGCGTCCTGCAGGACATCGACGCCCAGATGGTAGCCTCCTGCGTTGAGGACGAGATGCTCTTTGGCCTGGAGAACTACGGCGTCCCGCACGAACAGATCGAGGCCCGCATCTCCCAGACGCTCGAAACCGTGGGGATTTCCGATCTGCGCGAACGCGAGATCGCCACGCTCTCGGGCGGCCAGAAGCAGAAGGTCGCCATCGCCGCCATCCTCGCGCTCGCTCCGCGCGTGCTCGTGCTCGACGAGCCCACCGCAGCGCTCGACCCGGCGAGCTCCACGCTCGTCTTCGATACCCTGCGCAAGGTCAACGAGCTCGCGGGCATCACCGTGGTGGTGATCGAGCAAAAGGTCGCGCTGCTCTGCAAGTACTGCGAGCGCGTGCTCGTGCTCTCCGAAGGGCACCTTGCCTTTGACGGCGAGCCGCACGAGGTCTTCGGTCACGCCCGCGAGCTGCGCGCCATGGGCGTGGACAGCCCCCGCGTGGCGCGCATCGCCAACAGCCTGCTCGAGCGCGGCATCGTCAGCTCGATCGAGCGCCCGTGCCTGAACGTGGCCGAGGCCAAGGAGCTCATCGCCGGGCTCATGGGCGCAAGGTCGCAGGTCGGCGCGGCACCTGCGCAAGAAGCCGCTGCCGCCGCGTTCGCCTTCAGCTCGCCGCACAAGCCGGCCGCGCGCCCGCGCGCCGAGGGCACGGAACCCGTGGTCGCGGTCGAGAACGTGAGCTTTGCCTACCCCAACCACGGCGACTCGCTCACCGGCCTCAACATGAGCGTCTACCCCGGCGAGCTCGTGGCCGTGATCGGTCAGAACGGCGCCGGCAAGACCACGCTGACCAAGCTTTTGAACGGCCTGCTGCATCCCAAGTCGGGCACCGTGCGCATCGCCGGGCTCAACACCCGCGAGGTCCCCACGAGCGCCATCGCCGCGCACTGCGCCACGCTCTTTCAGAATCCCGACCGCCAAATCTGCAAGGACACGGTACTCGAGGAGGTGGCCTTCGGCCTCACGCTCCACGGAACGCCGCAAGCGGAGGCGGAGTCCCGCGCGGCCGAGGTCATCAAGCGCTTTGACCTGCCGGCCGAGGAATCGCCCTTCTCGCTCTCGCGCGGGCAGCGCCAGATGGTGGCGCTCGCGAGCGTCGTCGTGCTCGACCCCGAGGTCGTGCTGCTCGACGAGCCCACGAGCGGCCTCGACTACCGCGAGTGCATGACCGTCATGGAGACGGTGAGCGAGATGGCCGAGCGCGGCTGCGCCGTGATCATGGTCTGCCACGACATGGAGGTCGTGAGCGACTTTGCCGAGCGCATCGTCGTGATGACCAAGGGCAAAATCGCCGCGCGCGACGTCGCCGACGCCGTGTTCGCCGACGAGGAGCTCATGGCCGCCGCCTACGTGGAACCGCCGCAGGTCATCACCCTCTCGCGCGAGCTCGCGGCATGCGTCTCGCCCGCATTTGCCGGCATCAGCCAGGTCTCCGGCATCGTCGACCTCGTGGAGGAGATGGTCAACCATGGGTAGCGTCATCGACTACATCCCGGGCAACTCGCTGCTGCACCGGTTGAACCCCGTCACCAAGCTCGCGCTCGCCGCCGCCATCATCTTGGCGACCTTCCTCGGCGACACGTATCCCCTGCTCATCGCGCTGCTCGTGCTCACCTTCGCGCTCGGAGCCTACGCCCACGCGAGCGCCGGGCTCCTCACGCTCGCCAAGCTCATGGTCCCGCTCTCGGTGATCATGCTCGTGCTGCAGACGGTCTTTATCCGCACGGGTGACCCGCTCTTTGCCTGGGTCACCGTCGACGGCGTGGTCACGGGCACAAAGGCGGCGCTCCGCCTGCTCGGAGTGGCGCTCCCGCTCATCCTCATGCTCACCGTGACCAAGCTGAACGACCTCGCCAACGCCGTGGTGGGGGCGCTGCACGTGCCCTACCGCTACGCGTTCACCTTTACGACGGCGCTGCGCTTCGTCCCCGTGTTCAGCCAGGAGATGAACGCCATCATGGAGGCGCAGACCGCGCGCGGAGTTGAGTACGACACCAAGAATCCCATCAAGAAGCTCCAGCTCATGCTGCCGCTCTGCGTGCCGCTTCTGGTGAGCTCGGTGGGAAAGACCGACGCCACGGCCCTTGCCGCCGAGCAGCGCGGCTTTTACCTGCGCACCCGCGCGAGCAGCTACAAGCGCTACCCCATGGGCGCGGCCGACTTTGCCGTGCTCGCCGTATGCGTGGCGCTGATCGTGCTCGGCGCGCTGTTCTAGAACGTTCGGAACGCAACGGCTGCGCTCACCAAGCAAACTTCCCTACCCACTGAAAGGCAGACCCATGGCCCGCAGGCGCAAGCAGCAGAAGAAGGTCCGCACCCCGCTCGAGCTCCGCACGTTCGAGCACACGCCCGAGGCGGAGGCCCTGGCGAGCGAGAGCGACGCCCAGGCGCTCCCGGACTTCTACATCGACGTGCTCGTGGGCGCCTATGGGGAAGACGCCGCCCGTACGGTTCTCGCGGGGCACGCGGACGCCAAGGACCGGCCCGTCACGCTGCGCGCGAACGCCATCAAGTCCGACCGCGCCGAGGTTGCAGCAGCCCTCGATGCGGCAGGCATCGAGCACAGCCCCGTGAGCTGGTACGAAGACGCCTTCGTGGTTCCGCGCGCCCAGGCTCAGGCCGTGTGGGAGCTCGATGCCCTCGCCGAGGGCAAGCTCTACCTGCAGAGTCTCTCGTCCATGATGCCGCCGCTCGCCCTCGGCATCGAGACGGGCGAGGACGTGCTCGACATGTGCGCCGCACCGGGAGGCAAGACCACCCAGATGGCCGCGCTCGAGCCCGGCGCGCACTTCACCGCCTGCGAGATGCACGCGCCCCGTGCGGAGAAGCTCGAGCACAACCTGGTGCTCCAGGGTGCCACCAACGTGCAGTTCATGCGCTGCGACGCCCGCGAGCTCGACGAGTTCTTCTCGTTCGACAAGATCCTACTCGACGCCCCCTGCACCGGGTCGGGCACCCTCGTGAGCAGCAACCACCGCTCGCTCAAGGGCTTTAGCGAGCAGCTGCTCCAAAAATGCGCGCGCAGCCAGCGCGCCCTGCTCGACCGTGCCCTCACCGTGCTCAAGCCGGGTGGCGAGCTCGTCTACTCCACCTGCTCGGTGCTCCCGCAAGAGAACGAGGACGCCGTTGCCTGGGCGCTCGCAAAGCATGCCGACTGCAAGATCGCGCCGCTCGACGGCACCAAGATTGAGGATGAGAGCGAGGGCACATCAGCCGATGCGGCGGCAAAGTCTGCCGAGACCGGCGCCGACGCGCAGGACGAGCCCGAGACCAACCCCGTGACCGAGGCCGTGCTCGCAGGCGAGCTCCCGCTCCTCGCCAACGGCCTTGCCGGCACGCTCACCATCGCGCCCACGCGCGACTACGAGGGCTTCTACCTCGCAAAGATAAAGAAGGGCAAGTAGTCGTAAAGCATCGCAAGCAAGCCCGCCCTCGCTAAGAGCACGAACTCATAAGCGAGGGCGGGCTTTTCGTTGTAGGCTCTTAATTGATCAGGCAGCAAAACTTAGATGCACACCGGAGACGTCTTCGGCACCGTCACCAAACTGAGACTAAAGCAGCAAACTTACCCTCAAACAAATGAAACCAAAACAAGGGTCTATAAGCGGGGCTGGCAAAGCGCGCATAGCAATCGATTCACACCGAACACAACCGCTAAAAACTCACGTGATTTAAACTCTACCGCCGCTTACGAGGGCGATTCCCGTGCAGTTCGCGCAGCGCCTGCTGCTCGCGGCGCTCGGCTGCGCGTGTCTTGATGCTTGCCACGCAAAAATAGACCAGCGCGGTCACGACGATCACCACCAAGCAGATGGCGATGGGCACGATAAGCTCAGACATGGCGCGATCGCCTTTCGGGTGGGCGGCAAATACTCAAACCACCTTAGCAGAGCGCGAGCGCTGGCACCGAAATTCAACAGCCGAGCCAAGCGAGTCGTCAGCAGCAAGGCGCCATGGCTCGCCAAAACGCACCGGCCATGCGGCCATCAACACCAATCAGCAGCAAGTGCCATCGACGCGCAGCGGCGCCCGCGCCTCCCCGCCCCACAATGCCCACACACGGCAAACGATTTATCAAATACTTTTAGCGCCGTTCACCAAACTGGCAAGCGGCTTTTGCGCCCACGGGTCCATACTGGTGAACATCGGATTTTGGCACCGCTGCGAAGCGAAAGGACGCATCTATGGTTCATGACGACCGTAGCGTATCGGACCTCAAGTACCTCAAGCTGCTCGCGCGGCAGTTCCCCAACGAGCAGGCCGTGTTCACCGAGATCATCAACCTGCAGGCCATCCTCAACCTCCCCAAGGGCACCGAGCACTTCATGAGCGACCTGCACGGCGAGTACGAGGCGTTCATGCATATCCTCAACAACTGCTCGGGCGTGGTGCGCGAGCATGTTGACGAGATCTTCGCCGATACCCTCACCGAGCAGCAGAAACGCGAGCTCTGCACCCTCATCTACTATCCGCACGAGAAGATCGAGCTCGTGCACGAGCAAAAGCTCGACTCTCCCACCTGGTACCGCACGATGCTCGACGAGCTCATCACCGTGGCCCGCGCGCTCTCGAGCCGCTACACGCGCTCCAAGGTACGCAAGGCCATCCCGCACACGTACGCCTACATCATCGACGAGCTGCTGCACACGCACCCCGACGAGAACAACTACCGCGTGAGCTACCACGAGCGCATCATCGACTCCATCCTCGAGACCGACTCCACCGAGGCGTTCATCGGCTCGTTCGCCGCGCTCATCAAGCGCCTGGCCGTGGACCATCTGCACCTCGTGGGCGACATCTTCGACCGCGGCGGCGGCGCGGCCAAGATCATGGACCGCCTCATGGAGTACCACTCGCTCGACATCCAGTGGGGCAACCACGACATCGCCTGGATGGGCGCCGCCGAGGGACAGCCCGCGTGCATCGCCACGGTGCTGCGCAACAACCTGCGCTACGGCAACTACGAGATCCTCGAGAACGACTACGGCATCTCGCTGCGCGAGCTCGTGGCCTTTGCCGAGCGCACCTACACGCAAGACGACGGGGTCGAGCCGCTCATCAAGGCCGTGAACGTGCTGCTGTTCAAGCTCGAAGGGCAGATCGTACTGCGCCACCCCGAGTTCGACATGCAGGACCGCCTGCTGCTCGACAAGATCGATATCGAGGCCGGCACCGTCACCCTGCCCGACGGCACTGTAGCGCAGATGCGCACGCGCGACTTCCCCACCGTCGACGCCGAGCATCCCTTTGAACTCAATACGGACGAGCAGCGCATCATGGACCGTCTCGTTGAGGAGTGCACCTCGGCCGACCACCTGCGCCGCCACGTGG
>CAVDTO010000130.1:0-5446 GCA_963611895.1 bacterium | reverse complement strand
CAACAATGACGAGCGCGTGAACAGCTACATCAAGGTGGCCTTCATCCCCAACTTCGCCGTCTCCAACGCCCAGCTCATCTACCCCGCGGCCGACATCTCCGAGCAGATTTCCACCGCCGGCAAGGAGGCCTCGGGCACCTCGAACATGAAGCTCATGATGAACGGCGCCATCACCCTCGGCACCCTCGACGGCGCCAACGTCGAGATCGTCAAGCTCGCCGGCCTCGAGAACGAGCAGATCTTCGGCCTCAACGCCGACGAGGTGGAGGCCCTCCGCTCGAGCGGCAACCACTTTGCCTGGTCGATGCTCGACGCCGACCCCGACCGCCTCGGCCGCGTGATCAACTCGCTCACCGACGACACCTTCGCCGGCCTCAACGGCAACTTCGAGAGCATCCGCCACGAGGTCATGCTCAACAACGACCACGACCTCGTCATGAAGGACTTCCGCTCCTATGTTGACGCTTGGGAGGAGCTGACCCAGGGCTACACCGACCGCGAGACCTGGAACCGCAAGGCGCTCCACAACACCGCGATGTCGGGTTGGTTCTCGAGCGACCGCACCATCCGTGAGTACCGCGACGAGATCTGGCACGCATAGCGCTTGCTGACCCGTCGCGTCTCTGGCGGGGCGCCGCCGTCGCAATTGGCGCCCCGCTCATTTGCAGGTAAACGAACACGAAAGGGAGAGTTCGATGAGTAAGAAAGAATGCATCGCGATGCTCCTCGCAGGAGGACAGGGATCGAGGTTGGGAGCCCTGACGCAGAAGATCGCCAAGCCGGCGGTCTCCTTTGGCGGCAAGTTCCGAATCATCGACTTCTCCCTCTCCAACTGCGCCAACTCGGGCATCGACACGGTAGGCGTGCTCACGCAGTACCGCCCCTACCTCCTCCACGCCTACGTGGGCTCCGGCGAGGCCTGGGACCTCAACGGCCCCGGCGCCGGCGTGGCCATCCTGCCCCCTTACGAGACGCAGACGGGCGGCGCCTGGTACGCGGGCACGGCCGACGCCATCACCCAGAACCTCGACTACATCAAGATGAACGACCCTGAGTACGTCTTGATCCTCTCGGGCGACCACCTGTACCGCATGGACTACCGCAAGATGCTGAAGACCCACATCGACCACGACGCCGACCTCACGGTCTCCGTCATGCCGGTGCCCTGGGAGGACGCGAGCCGTTTCGGCATCCTCACCGCCGACGAGGAGGACGGGCGCATCACCAAGTTCACCGAGAAGCCCGAGAAGCCCGACTCGAACCTCGCGTCGATGGGCATCTATATCTTCTCGGCCGACGTGCTGATCAAGGCCCTCGAGGAGGATGCGCTCGACCAGCGCTCGAGCCACGACTTCGGCAAGGACATCATTCCGAAGCTCCTCGGCGAGGGCAAGCGCCTGTTCACCTACGAGTTCAACGGGTTCTGGAAGGACGTGGGCACCATCGCGAGCTTCCACGAGACCTCGATGGACCTGCTCGGCGAGAACCCTGAGTTCGACCTCTACGACAAGTCCTTCCCTGTGATGAGCAACATCACCACCCGCCCGCCGCACTACATCGGGCCCGAGGGCCGCATCGACGACTGCCTGGTCTCGAACGGCTGCAAGATCTTCGGCACCGCGCGTCATTCGATCCTCTCGACCGATGTCGTCATCGAGGAGCGCGCCGTCGTGGAGGACTCCGTGCTGCTGCCGGGCGCCCACGTCAAGAGCGGCGCCCACATCTGCCGCGCGATCCTGGGCGAGAACAGCACCGTCGAGGAGGGCGTGAAGCTCGGATCTGTCGATACAACCAAGGACACCGCCGTCGTCGGAAACGACGTGGTGATCGGGAAGGGGGAATGAACCGATGATCAACCGCAAAGCCATCGGCTACGTCACCGCTAACTACACCTCGAACATCCCGAGCGTTCTGCTCGCGGACAGGCCGCTCGCGTCGATGCCCTTCATGGGCCGCTACCGTCTGATCGACTTCCCGCTTTCGAACATGACGAACGCCGGCATCAAGACCGTCGGCGTGGTCATGCCGGGCAACTACCGCTCGATCATCGACCACATCGGCTCGGGCCGTGACTGGAACCTCGACCGCAAGAAGGGCGGCCTGTTTATGGTGCCCGGCAACGCCTACGGCACCACCAAGCGCGGCATGCGCTTCCTTCTGCGCGACATCATCTCCAACAAAACGCTGTTCGAGCGCTCCAGCCTCCCCTACGTGGTCATGATGGGCTCGAACGTCATCTTCAACCTCGACCTCAACGCGATCATCGACGCGCACGAGAACTCGGGCGCCCAGATCACCATGGTCTACACCAAGGCCCCGCGCGTGATCGAGGACTGCACCGGCCTCAAGATCGGCGACGCCGGCCGCGTCAAGGCCGTCAAGCCGGGCGTTGAGTACGGCGGCAACGCGTTCATGGACTGCGCCGTCATCAACCGCGACACCCTGCTCGAGATCATCGAGAACTACTCGAGCGCCGACTACCTCGACCTCTTCGAGGCCATCCAGGGCGACTTCGGCCACATCGACGTGTGCAGCTACGAGGACAAGGGCTACTCCGTGGGCATCTTCTCCGAGAAGACCTACTACGAGCGCAGCATGGAGCTGCTGAACCCCGTGGCCTGCGACCAGCTCTTCGTTCCCGAGCGCCCGATCCTCACCAAGGCACACGACGTGCCGCCGGCGCACTACTCCACCGGCAGCCACGCCTGCAACTCGTTCATCTCGGCGGGCTGCATCGTCAAGGGCACGGTTCGCAACTCGATCCTCTCCCGCGGTGTCGTGATCGAGGCGGGCGCCTCCGTGACCAACTCGATCATCAACCAGAACTGCGTCATCAAGTCGGGAGCCCGCGTCGAGAACGCGATCCTCGACAAGAACAACGTGGTGCCCAACAACACCGAGCTGCGCGGCACACCCGAGGCGATCCTCGTCCTCGGCAAGGCCCCCTCGGCGCCTGAAGTCACGATCGTCCGCTAAGACAGATCAGCAAACGGAATTCGCCGCTCGGCCATGCCGGGCGGCGTTTCTCGATTAAGAGAAATCGGAGTACCGATGTCAGGTAAAAAGAAATTACAGGTCGTGTTCGCGTCGGCCGAGTGCGCGCCGTTCGTGAAGACCGGCGGCCTGGGCGACGTTGCCGGCTCGCTGCCGGCGGCCCTCAACCGCGCCGGCGCCGAGTGCATCGCCATGGTGCCCAAGTACGCGACCATCGCCGACGAGTACAAGCAGCAGATGGAGCATCTCTGCGACTTCTACGTGCCCCTGGGCTGGAGGAACGAGTACTGCGGCCTCGAGAAGCTCGAGATGGGCGGGGTCACCTACCTGTTCCTCGACAACGAGCACTACTTTGCGCGCAGCTACCCCTACGGCTTCTTCGACGACGGCGAGCGCTTCGCGTTCTTCTCCAAGGCCGTAACCGAGGCCCTGCAGCACCTGCCCGAGGGCTTTGAGTGCGACGTGCTGCACTGCAACGACTGGCAGACCGCGCTCGCACCCGTGTTCCTGCGCGAGTTCTACCAGGGCCTGCCGCTCTACGAGAACGTGCGCACCGTCTTCTCGATCCACAACGTGGCCTTCCAGGGCCAGTTCTCCGACGTGCTGCTCGAGGACGTCCTCGGCCTCGCGCACATCCCGGCCGCCGCGGGCCAGCTGCGCTGCGACGCCGACTCCATCAACTACATGCTCGGTGGCCTTCACTACACCGATGCCATCACGACCGTCTCGCCGAGCTACGCCGCCGAGATCCAGACGCCCGAGTTCGGCGAGGGCCTCGACTGGATCCTGCGCGACCGCAACTACGCGCTCCAGGGCATCCTCAACGGCATCGACACCGAGAAGCTCGACCCGGCGACCGACACGCGCATCGTGGCGAACTTCAGCGCGGACGACATGGCCGGCAAGGCCGTCTGCAAGGCGAAGCTCCAGGAGGAGCTCGGCCTCGAGGTGCGCGACGACCGCCCGCTCATGGTCATGGTCACGCGCCTCACCCGCCAGAAGGGCATGGACCTCGTGATGTACGCGCTCGAGCGCATCCTCGCGGGAGGCGTGCAGGTTGCCGTGCTCGGCACCGGCGACGCCGACTACGAGGACGGCCTGCGCTGGTTCCAGAGCCAGTACCCCGGCCAGATGTGCGCGCGCATCGAGTTCGACCCGGCGCTCTCGCAGCGCATGTACGCCGGCGCCGACATGTTCCTCATGCCGTCCAAGTTCGAGCCCTGCGGCCTCTCGCAGATCATCGCCATGCGCTACGGCACCCTGCCCGTGGTACGCGAGACCGGCGGCCTGCGTGACACCGTGGTGCCCTACAACCTCTACACCGGCGAGGGCACGGGCTTCTCGTTCGCGAACTTCAACGGCGAGGAGATGCTCGACACGGTCTTCCGCGCCGCGCGCCTCTTCTGGGACCAGCACGACGAGTGGAACAACCTCGTGCACCAGGCCATGACGCAGGACTTCAGCTGGACGCGCTCGGCCAAGACCTACATGGACCTCTACTTCAACCTGCACCCCGAGCTCAGGGTCGCCGAGCCGGCGCCGGAGCCGGTTGCCGTTCCCGAGCCCAAGGCTGAGGCCGCTCCCGCGCCTGCGGCCGAGCCGGTTGCGGAAGCAAAGGCGGAGCCTGCTCCCGAGTCCGAGCCCGCTGCAAAGGCCGAGGCCGCGCCCAACGCAGAGGATGAGCCCGCTGCCGAGCCCGAGAAGAAGCCCGCTGCAAAGAAGGCTCCTGCCAAGAAGGCCCCAGCTAAGAAGACGGCCGCCAAGAAGCCCGCTGCCAAGAAGGCTGCCGAGCCCGCTCCCGCCGCTGAAGAAAAGCCGGTGAAGAAGGCCACGGCAACCAAGGCAAAGACCGCTACCAAGGCTTCTACCGGCACTGCCGCGGCCAAGAAGACGACTGCTGCCAAGGCTACGTCAAAGACCACGGCGACCAAGGCCGCGGCAAAGCCTGCCGCGGCCGACACCGCAGAGGCGCCCAAGGCGGCGCCCAAGACGACCGCTGCGAAGAAGACTACGACCAAGTCTGCTTCCAAGACGGCAACCGCTGCCAAGACGACCAAGGCTGCAACCGCAAGCAAGGCTGCCACTAAGCCGGCTGTGAGCGAGAGCGCTGCCGCCGCAAAGCCGGCCGCGAGCGCGACTGCCGCAGAGGCCAAGCCGGCTGCCAAGGCAACCGCTGCCAAGACCACAACCGCTGCAGCCAAGAAGACGACCGCGGCCAAGACGACGACCGCCAAGTCGACGGCCGCCAAGGCCACGGCGACCAAGACCGCGACCGCAAAGGCCGCCAAGCCAGCCGCCAAGGCGACCACCGCTAAGGCCGCAGTGGCCCCCAAGGCCGCTGCCAAGCCGGCCACGGCCGCTGCCGCTGCAAAGCCCGCAGCCAAGACGGTTACCGCTAAGGCCACGGCAACTGCCGCAAAGCCGGCTGCCGCCCCGGCCACCAAGGCGACCT
>CAVDTO010000129.1:1791-5503 GCA_963611895.1 bacterium | reverse complement strand
GGGTCGGTGAGGTACTCCTCTACGTTGCCCGTGGAGACGCCGCCGGTGGGCATGAAGCGGTGACCGCCGAACACGGCGGCGAGCGCCTTGATGGTGTTGAGGCCGCCGTACTGCGCGGCCGGGAAGAACTTGGTGACCTTGAGGCCGAGGTTCACGGCGGCGGTGACCTCGGAGGGGGTCACAGTGCCGGGGAGCACGGGCAGGTCGAGCTCGATGCAGTACTTGACGACGTCGGCGTTGAAGCCCGGCGAGACGACGAACTTGGCACCGGCGGCGCGGGCCGCGTCGACCTGCTCGCAGTTGAGGACGGTGCCGGCGCCCACGCACATCTCGGGCTCGGCCTCGGCCATGGCCGCGATGCACTCGGCGGCGCAGGCGGTGCGGAAGGTGACCTCCGCGGACTTCATGCCGGCGGCCATGAGGGCGTGGGCGAGGGGAGCGGCGTCCTCGACTTTCTCGAGCACCACGACGGGCACGATTCCGAGGTCTTCGAGCTGCTTATAGAACTGTTCGTACATGATCTGCCTTTCTGCAAAAGACGTTTGGTATGCGGGTTAGCCGTCTGGACGACTCCGAAAGGGTTATCGGAGGCACTGCTTTCGTAGGGTAAAAAGCGGTCTTTCGGAGCCGTTCCGTCGGGCTTACGGAGAATGCCGACGCGCCCGGAATGGGACTAAGGAACGCTTCGGCCGGAGTAAGCGATTGGGTGCGCCGCGTTTAGCGTGCGACGCGGGTGCCGCCGCCCACGGAGGCAGCCGCGGCGGCAATCTCGTCGGCGGTCACGAGGTTGGAGTCGCCCTTGATCGTGAGCTTGAGGATCGAGGCCGCGATTGCGTAGTCGACCGTGGCCTGGCCGTCGAACCCGTTGAGGAGCGCATGGAGAAGGCCCGCGTTGAACGCGTCGCCGGCAGCGACGCCCTCGAGCACGTGCACGTCGTGGGCGGGGGAGAACCAGTGCTCGCCGCTCTCGGCGTCAAAGAGCATGCCCATCCACTGGGAGCGCTCCACGCACTGGATGTTGCGCACGACGCTCGCGACCTTCTTGCAGCCGTACTCGGCGCAGATCTGACGGGCCATCTCGACATAGGTGTCGCGCTCGTCGATGCCGTGGGCAAGCGAACCCGAGACGCACGTCATGCCGAGGCCTGCCGGGGCGTCCTCGTCGTTGGCGATGCAGATGTCGACGAGCGGCAGCAGGCGCTTCATGACCTGCTGGGACTTCTCGGGGGTCCACATCTTGCCACGGTAGTTGACGTCGCACGCGGTAGTGATGCCGCGCTCGCGGCAGAGGGTGAGCGCCTGCTCGCAGGCGGCGGCCATCTCGTCGGAGACGGCGGGGGTCACGCCGGAGAAATAGAAGACCTCGACGCCCTGGAGCAGCTCGTCCCAGTTGAGGTCGGAGCTCTTGGCGAGGTTGATGGCGGAGTACTTGCGGTCGTAGACGCAGCCGTTGCCGCGCTGCGAGGCGCCGACCTCGAACACGTAGGAGCCGAGTCGGTCGCCCTGGCGCACGACGCGCGAGGTGTCGACGCCCCAGGCGGTGAGGCTCCTCAGGGCGCAGTCGCCCAGGCGGTTGGCGGGAACGACGGACACGTAGGCCGCGTTGTCGCCCTGGTAGGCGAGCGAGAGCGCCGTGTTCGCCTCGGCACCGCCGTAGCGAACGTCGAACTCGGTGGCCTGCTCGATGCGCAGGTGGTCCTTGGGGGAGAGCCTCATCATGATTTCGCCGAATGCGAGGACGAGAGAATTCCTATCCAAGATGCGCTCCTTTCTGGGCGTGAATATGCGGAGAGGGTTGCAGCGGTGGCAGCAAAGGGGAGTCGTCCTTTGAGCTGTGGCCGCAACCAGCACGAAAACGATTTACGAAAACGGTTTCGTGCTTGGCTGTAGTATACTCACCCGGCAAGTTGTTCAAGCAGAAAATCCGAATTATGGTGAATGTTCACTTTTCGGAGATAAACGGTTGCGGGTGGGCTCGATCGGAGCAGCCCGCAACGGGATCGAGGACCACATGGCGCGCATGAGGATCAGCGACATCGCCGAGCAGGCGGGCGTGAGCCCGGCCACGGTCTCGCGCTATCTCAACGACCGCCCCGGGCAGATGACGGAAGAGACCCGCGCGCGCATCGCCGAGGTGATCGAGCGCACCGGCTACCGCCCGCGCACCGCCGCGCGCAACCTCAGGAGCGCCCAGTCGCACATGCTCGGCGTGATCCTCGCCGACATCGCCAACCCGTTCTCGAGCGCCGTGCTCGAGGGGCTCTCGGCCGCTGCTGACGCGCGCGGCTACGCGCTCATGACCTCGGTGAGCTCCAACGATCCCGCTCGCGAGGAGGCCGCGCTCGCGCGCCTGGTGGATGCCGGGTGCGACGGCATCGCGCTCAACACCTGCGGCGGGCTCGACGCACAGGTGGCCCGAACCGCCGCGCGCGTGCCTCTGGTGCTGCTCGACCGCGACGTCGATTCCGGCGGCATCGATCTCGTGACCTCCAACAACGCCCAGCTCGTGGCGGGGCTCGTCGATGAACTCGCGCGCGGGGGAGCCGAGCGCCTGGTGCTGCTCACCGAGGCGGCGGACGACAGCCCGGTGCGCCGCGAGCGCGCCGAGGCGTTCCAGGCGGAGCTTTCGCGCCGCGGCATCGCGGGAGAGGTCGCGGTCCTCGGCGAGGGGAGCGACGAGCTCGACAGGCTCATCGTGGCCGCCCCGGGCACGCGCCTGGGGCTCGTCGCGGTGAACGGCCTCGTGTTCCTGCGACTGGTGGAGAGCCTGGCGCAGCTTGGGCCGGCGCTCCCCGAGGCGCTCACCGTGGCCACCTTCGACGACTACCCGTGGAACCGCGTGCTCTTCGGCGGCGTCACCACGGCGGCGCAGGATACCGCCGCGCTCTCCGAGGCGGTCGTCGCGCGGCTGGTCGCGCGCATCGAGGCCTCGCTCGGCCGCGGCGCCCAAGGCGCCGCTAGCCTCGAGCCCGCGCGCATCGAGGTTCCGGGCCGCATCATCGCACGCCCCTCGTCGCGCTGACCGCGGCTTTCGCGCGCTCTTGCAGCGCGCGCCGGGCTGCCTCGGTTCTCGATCAAAGACGCGCCGTTCGCGGGATAGGTCGTCAGGGGCGATGGGTATCGCGTATTCCCTGCTACAATGCCATGGTTTTTGACCTGCAGCTTTCAATGTAAGGACTTTGCCATGGCAGCGCGTTCCACGACAGTCCCTCGTCTCGACCCCATGCGCTCGCTCATGGTCGGCGTGGCGCTCTTCTCGATGTTCTTCGGCGCGGGAAACCTCATCTTGCCGCCGCTCTTGGGCCTCAAAGCGGGCGAGAGCTGCGTGGGCGCCATGATCGGCTTCTTGATCACGGCCATCGGCCTGCCGGTTTTGGGAATCGTCACCGTGGCGCTCGCCGGCACGGCGCGCGACCTTGCCGCACGCGTGCATCCGCGCTTCGCCGGGCTGTTCGTGGGAGCGGTCTACCTTTCCATCGGGCCGTGCCTCGCCATCCCGCGCACGAGCACGACGGCGTTCGAGATGCTTGTTCCGCTGCTCCCCGAGGGCACGCCCACGGGCGTCGCGCTCGCGATCTTCTCGGTGGCGTTCTTTGCCATCGCCTATGCGCTCGCCATGCGCCCCGGCTCCATCACGCGCCTGATGGGCCGTGTGACCGGCCCCGCGCTCATCGTCCTCATCGTGGCGGTCGTGGCATCGGCTGTAATCGAC
>CAVDTO010000129.1:0-1740 GCA_963611895.1 bacterium | reverse complement strand
GTAATCGACCCTGCGGGGAGCGTCATGCCCGCGCAGGCGCCGTACGACAATATCGCCGCGGTGCAGGGTGCGCTCACGGGCTATCAGTCCATGGACCTTTTGGCCTCGCTCACCTTTGGGCTGGTGATCGCCGAGAACATCCGCGAGATGGGCGTGGAGGACCCGCGGAGCATCGCGTTCGAGGTGTCGCGTTCCGGCGTGGTGGCCGGCTTCGTCATGGCGCTCATCTATTGTGGCATGGCCTGGGTCGGCGCGAGCATGGGCTCCGTCATGCCCGATGCCACCAACGGCGCGTCGATCTTGGCGGCATCGGCGCACCTGCATTTTGGCTATGCCGGCACCGTCGTGGTGTTTGCCATATTCCTGCTTGCCTGCCTTAACGTGTGCATCGGCCTCATTACCTGCTGCGGAACGTATTTTGCCGAGAGCTACGGGGCCGCTTCCGCGGAGGTCAAGGGCCCCCTGCGCGCGGTGCCGTACCGCGTGTGGGCGTTTGCGTTCGCGGCGTTTTCGTGCGTGCTCTCCAACTTCGGGCTCGATGCGATCCTTGCGTTCTCGGTGCCGCTTTTGGGTGCGCTCTATCCCATGGCCATCATGCTCGTGCTCATGGGCCTTTTCCACAAGGCGTGCGATGCGCACGCGCTGGTGTGGCCCTGGGCGATCGGCGCCACGGGCGCGGTGAGCGTGGCGGTGGCTCTGCGCGATGCCGTGGCTCCCGGCCTGTGGATACCAGTCGATGCCCTGCCGCTTGCCGGCTTGGGGCTCGGTTGGGTGCTGCCAGCTGTCTGCGGCGTCGCGGTCGGGTTCGCGCACTCGCTGCTCTTGGAGGCAAAGCTCTCTAAACGGTAGGGGCGCGCCCTTCCCCGACACGCGTCCAAATAAAACGTCGAAGATGTGCGCGCCGAGTCGCGGCGCCCCGCTCCCTTTCTGTGCGTTCTCTGGGCCGAAACGCGGCCGAAACATATATCTGAGATAGTATCTGCATCATCTAGCCGTAATTAAGCGATTTTTCGCATAAACTGCAGGTAGTGCGTATTATTTGCCGGTCTGTTTCGCCATAAGCCCGAAACATGCGCGCCGCCGCCGTAGTGCCGGCGCCGCACCGCGCCGTATGAAGGGGGACCCATGGATTTGCAGCAGAACGTCGACTTCGTGCTCCGCACGGTCGAGCAGCGGGACATCCGCTTCGTGCGCCTTTGGTTCGTAGACATCCTCGGCCGCCTCAAGAACTTCGCCATCAGCCCCGAGGACCTCGAGGTCGCCTTCGAGGAGGGCATCGGCTTCGACGGCTCGGCCATCGAGGGCTTCGCCACCCCGGAGGAGGCCGACATGCTCGCCTTCCCCGACCCCTCCACCTTCCAGGTGCTCCCGTGGCGCCCGAGCCACAACGGCGTGGCCCGCGTGTTCTGCGACGTCTGCACGCCCGACCGCAAGCCCTTCCCGGGCGACCCGCGCGAGGCCCTGCGCCGCATGTTCTTCCGCGCCGAGAAGGCCGGCTACATCATGAACGTCGGCGCCGAGCTCGAGTACTACTACTTCCCCGACGAGCGCACGCCCGAGCCGCTCGACAACGCGGGCTACTTCGACCTCGCCGTCTCGGACTCCGCGCGCGACCTGCGCCGCAACACCGTGCTTATGCTCGAGAAGATGTCGGTGCCCGTGGAGTACACCTACCACGCGGCCGGTCGCAGCCAGCACGGCATCTCGCTGCGCCACGCCGAAGCCCTTACGATGTCCGAC
>CAVDTO010000128.1:0-5509 GCA_963611895.1 bacterium | reverse complement strand
TGCCGGTGCGGCTCTCCACGGCACGCGAGAGCTGCGAGAGCGAGATGACGGGAACGCCGAGCTCCTTGGCCATGATCTTGAGCGCGCGCGACATCTCGGAGACCTCGACCGTGCGGCTCTCGGCGCGGCGGCCGGCCGGCGGGCTCACGAGCTGCAGGTAGTCGAGGATGATGATGGCCTTGTCCTTGTTGTGGAGCATGCGGCGGGCCTTGGCGCGGATCTCGGTCACCGTGGTGCCCGGGGTGTCGTCGATGAGGATGTCGAGTTGCGAGAGCTCGCGCGTGGCCTCGTTGATGTTGGCCCACTGCTCGGGGCTGATGCGCCCGGTACGGAAGTCCGAGATGGAGAGCATGGCGTGCGCGCAGATGAGGCGCTGCGCGATTTCCTTGCCGCTCATCTCGAGCGAGAAGAAGCAGACGGTGTTGCCCTCGGCCGCGGCGTTGAGGGCGAGGTTGAGCGCGAACGAGGTCTTACCCACGGCAGGGCGCGCGCCGATGATGACGAGCTGGCCCTCGCGGAATCCCATGAGCATGCGGTCGAGGCTCGGGAATCCCGTGGGCACGCCCGCGGCCACGCCACCGGCCGCGCAGACCTCCTCGGCCTCCTCGTAGGCCTCGGCCATGAACTCGGTGAGCGTCTTGTAGTTCGACTTGACCTCGCGCGCGGTGACGGAGAGGAGCTTGGCCTCGGCCTGCTCGATGATCTCCTTGGTGTCGGTGGGGGCCTCGTAGGCGAGCGCGTTGATCTCGTTCGTGGCGCCGATGAGCTCGCGGAGCATGGAGTCGCGACGCACGATCTGCACGTGGTGCTGCCAGTTGACGAGCGAGATGGTCTGACCCACGAGCTCGAGGATGTAGGCCTCGCCCCCCACGGAGTCGAGCTTGCCGATGGAGCGCAGGTAGTCGATGAGCGAGATGGAGTCAACCGGCATGGTGCGGTTGTACATGTCGTCGATCGCCGAGAAGATGGTGCGGTGCACCGGGCGGAAGAAGTCGTCGGGCTTGAGCTCGGCGAGGACTTCCTCGATCACCTCGGGCGAAAGCAGCATGGCCGCAAGGACGTTGGCCTCGGCCTCGGAGTTGTTGGGCAGGCCGCGATGCGCGGAGCTGCCGGGAGCGGTCTGGGGTTCCCAGTCGTATCCATCGGGCATAGGTGCTAGTCCACGCTCCTTAAGGCTCGGGGGTGTAGTCAAGTTCGGGCGCGCGAAACGAGTGGAGCATGCGTAAAGACAGCGATGTCGCTGCGACGCACGAGTTCGAGCGCAGTCCGGGCGTTCCATCTTACACCGCGCAGCGCCCATCGGGAGCAATGTGTTGCATATGGACGTTTCTGCAGGTAGCTTGCCTGTATTCAAGCTTCACTTGAATGTTTGAGCTGAGGACGAGCGGTTTTCAACGTTTTCCACATTGCACACAATCGAATAAGGCGGTTTTCCACAGGCAAGCCGCTGACCTGCGCGTATGCGGTTGATTTGCGACGTTTAGAGCGACTGCAGGCCGGTTGTCCCATTTTCCAAATAGTAAAACCGCAGGTAGAGAGCCTGTTTTTAACGAATTAGCAGGTCAGAGCGTTGTAAACCGCTCGTTAAATAAATACCTTCAAAACACCTGTTCGCCTTGAGTTTTCCCAGCTAAGCAAAACCTTTCCCCTGTTCAAGCTGTGGAAATCTGCCCAGCTAAAGCGCGCCCGGCAAAACCCCCGTTCAGAACACACGCAGCACAACGCAAAAGCCACGCGCGCTCAAAGCACCATACCCGTGTTGCGTAGACACTCTCAGCATCGCCTCCTCGGCAAACACCACACTCGTATTGTTTTGAGCAACACGTCCCTCGCCGCAAGCGCAGACGGACAAGGGTCAAGACGAAGCAAAGCGGCTTCCGGAATTCAGGATTGCGGGCAAGGTTACCGGGCTGCGCGTGCATATCAAACGAGCACGCATCTTGGCTTGCACGCCCCATCCCGCCGCACCCAACGTCTCCATTACAAAGCGAGCACTGTACCGGTATGGCTTTAAACACTCGCCAAATACCACACGGATATGGTGTCCTGCTTGCACGGCGCTCGTCTCACGCACTTCCCGCCCCCTCTCCCCTGCCACAACCCTCAAACGCAAAAAGGGTGCCCCCGCATCTGCGGGAGCACCCTTCTCGGTGCGATATATGCGCGGGCAGCTTAAAGCTACTCGGCAGCAGCCTCGGTCTCGACCTCAGCGGTCTCGGCCTCGGTAGCCTCCTCGGCAACCTCGGTCTCGGCCTCAGCCTCGGCAGCGAGCTCCTCGGCGGTAACGCCCACAAGCACGACCACGGTAGCGCGGATCTCGCGGTAGAGCGAGATGGCAACCTCGTGGGTGCCGGCGACCTTGATGGGCTTACCGAGCTCGACGCGCTTGCGGTCGATCTCGACACCCAGGTCGGCCTTGACGGCGTCGGCGACCATGGCGGCGGTCACGGAGCCGAACAGAACGCCCTCGTCGCCAACCTTGACGTCGACGGTGACCTGCTTGCCATCGATGGAGTTCTTGAGCGCGGTGGCGTCGGCAATGCGGACGGCCTCGCGCTTCTCGATGTTGTTGCGACGCTCCTCGAGCTGCTTCAGGTTGCCCTTGGTAGCCGCAACGGCGAGCTTCTTAGGGAAGAGGTAGTTCTCGGCGTAGCCCTGGGCCACGTCTACGACGTCGCCTTCGCCACCCTTGCCCTTGATCTCACCAAGAAGAATGACTTTCATGAGATCTCCTTGCGATATGCACCGCTCGCGCGGTGCCAAGATTTACGAGTTTGCCCCATCTGCGCCGGGTTCCCTCCGCATGCGGCGGAAGTCGACCCAGACGTCGATGAGACCGACGATGCTCAAAACGAGGAACATCGTCTCGAGCCAGATCAAACAGATGATGAGCGGCACCAGCAGCACGCAACCCAGGCGCGCACGGGCGAGCAGGCTCGAGGCCACACCCAGTCCCTGCGCCGCGAACACGAACCTGATGCTCATGAGCACCGTCACGCAAACGGTGCGGATGACCTCGGCAAACGGAAGGTCCATAAAGGACGCTCCCAGGCCGAGTATTGCCAACGCGAGAACTCCCACGCACCAGAGCGGTGCGTCGAACTTCGCCACGTTAGGCACCCGCGCGTCACCGGAGGTGCGCACGGACATCAGGTGCGAGCCAACACCGGCAGCAAAGGCGTCCATCGCGGCGCTCAGCATGTATGCGAGCGGCCAGAGCGCCGAAAGAACAGGTTTGACCTGCTCGATCGTAAGCTCCGTCTGAACGTCGGTGCCGGCGATTTCGCGCAGCGCCTCAAAGACGTAACCCAAAAGCTCGTCCTGAAGCGAGGTGCCCGCCAACGCGGAGCGAACCGCATCGACGGCGAGCGTCATGCAACCCACGGCGGCAATCGTCAAGATAACCGCCGTCGCGCTTGCGTGGCGCTTCCTCATGCACCACACGATCCCGATCACGCTAAGCGCGGCCGGAACCATGGCGACCATCAGATCGACGCTCGTCACGCCCGTCACGGCCACGAGGGCCGCAACCATGAGCGTAGCGATGCCGAATCCCCGGTTGCCCAGCGTGTCGGAGAACCCGCGCACGCCGTAGGCCATGAGGATGGTCCCCGCAAAGGGGGCCGTAGAGGTCAGAACCGCGCCGACTGCAACGAGAATCGTGAGCAGGAGCGGACTCAGCGGTTTCTTGGGCCTGCCGTTGCCAACAGGCGCGAGACTCCGCTCTTCCTGACCTTCGTCCATCATCTACCGAAGGGCTCGGTTAGCCGCGGTCGCGGTTGCCGCGGGAAGAAACCACGGGCACAGCGTACGGCATGAGGGCCATCTCGCGGGCGCGCTTGATGGCGTTGGCGACGTCGTGCTGATGCTGCGTGCAAGCGCCAGTGACGCGGCGCGGCTTGATCTTGCCGCGGTCGGTCATGTACTTACGGAGAAGCTGAGTGTCCTTGTAGTCGATGAACTCAGTGTTCTCCTTGCAGAACTGGCAGTACTTACGACGCGGCTGACGTGCAGAATAATCATTAGCCATGTCAAAATACCTTTCGTTTGGCGAGGCGCCATCGCGCCTTGCCGCTCACTAGTAAAGGGACTCCCGAACTAGAACGGAATGTCCTCATCGTAGACCTCGACGGCGGGCGGAGCCTGCACCGGGGCCTGCGGACGCGGGGCCTGGGAACGGCTCGGAGCCGGGGCGTAGCCGCCCTGGTTGCCATAGCCGCCATCCTGGTTGCGACCGCTCATGAACTCGATCTCATCGACGATGACCTCGAGCTTGGAACGGCGCTGGCCGTCACGCTCCCAAGAGCTGTAACGCAGCTTGCCTTCGATCGCGACCTTGCTCCCCTTGCTGAGAAAGCGGCTCACGGCCTCGGCACGGGCTCCGAACATCGTGCAGTCCACGAAGTTGGGATAGTCCTCCCACTCGCCGGTCTGCTGGTTGCGACGGCGGTCGTTGACCGCAACGCCGAACGAAAGAACCTGGGTCCCGCCCGCAGTTGCGCGGAGCTCGGGATCGCGCGTGAGGTTTCCGCTGATGTTTACTCGATTGATGCTCATGAAACTCACTCCTCAGTGATGGGGATGCTTTGCAACCCCGATCCGTTACAGATTTACTCCTGGTCGTCGCGACGGACGATCATGTGGCGAACGACGGCATCGGTGATGCGCAGGACGCGGTCGAGCTCGGCGATCTGAGTAGGATCTGCGTGGAAGTTGATGAGGGTGTAGTCACCTTCGGTGAGCTTGTTGATCTCGTAGGCGAGCTTGCGCTTGCCCCACTCGTCAACGTTGTCAACCTTGCCGTTGCCCTCAGCGATCGTGGTGTCGATGCGCTTCATAACAGCGAGACGGGTCTCGGGATCGAGAGCAGGGTCAACAAAGAACAGCAGTTCATAGGCCTTCATATTGTCACCTCCTCTGGGCTTAAGGCTCCAGGTCGTGAAGGTGCGCCCGGAGCAGGAAAAGACTTGCTAACTATAGTCGGCAGGCCCCGTTTGCTCAAGAACGCCGAGGCAGGAACTCATGACTTCCACAAAATCCTTAAGTGGCGCGATTATGCGCGTCCTCTTCCGTGAGGAGATTAAGCCTTTGCTCTGACAAACCTTGCACAGAGCTTGCCAGCGGCGGGCGAGCAACAGCGTTCCTGCAGGCCGAGAACTCACCATTCCGGCGAACCGCGCCGGCGCGACGCGAGCAGCCAACCCAAAACACCACGACACGCACACCGGGCATCTCTCAGGCGCGGCCGCACCAGAAGCGGAACCGGCGCGCCGCACCCTCTGCTGAGTAATGCGGGAACGCCGAACATGGCCATCAAATCATTGCGTTCATTCCCATGCCCGCTACCGGCGCTCGCCCCATCGAGCGTTGGTGGGCCGTTAACCGCGCCCGGCCCTGGTGCCGCAGCAGGCAGCAGGTGTCCCGCCCCATGTGCAACAGCATTCTCGACATCATGAGATTGAATGCTGCCCGCTCCCGGCGGATACCCGCCCCGAGCGCCGCCGCATGC
>CAVDTO010000127.1:0-5605 GCA_963611895.1 bacterium | reverse complement strand
CGCGGTCACGGGGTTCTGCCAGCCGATGTTCTGCACGTGCGCCTTGTACTGGATTGTCTGCGTGGCCTTTTTGAATGCGCTCACCGAGGAGCTCGGGCCCGCGCTGCCCTTGGCCACGAGCTTCCATTCCACGGCCTCCAGGCGGTAGGAGTAGTCCGCCGTGCCCGCGGTCTCACCGTTCTTGGTCCAGCCGAGCCAACCGAAGTTCTCGGCATGCACGCGATAGTAGATGTCGAAGTGGTTGGCAACGTCGCCCGTAAGCTTAAGCTGCAGGGCCTCGAGCCTGAGCGACTGCCCCGAGGTGCCCACCACGTTGCCGGCCTTGGTCCAGCTGAGCCATCCCTTGTTCTGCACGTAGGCGCGCGCCTCAACGCCGCCGGTGTACTTGTCGCTCTCGAGCGCAAAGCGCAGAGCCTCCACGCGCTTTCCCTGGCCGGTCGTGCCCGCAAGGGAGGTCGACCAGGCCTGCCAGCCGTAGTCCTGCACGTGCGCCTGGGCAGACACGTAGGTGCCCTTGCGCTTGAGGTTGTACTGGGCGGCGATACCCTTGGCGTCGGCCACGGCGAGCTGCTTGAGCTTGTCCTCGCTCGAGAGATAGCGGTTGTAGTCGTCGGCGTTGTCGATGAAGCAGTGCTCCACGATGATGCCCGGGATGCCCTGCTCGCGGGCGTAGCGGATGTCGCCGTAGTAGTCCTGCGCCTTGCCGCAGCCGTCGGCGTCGGCGTTGTAGATGTAGCCGTTCTCGTAGCTGCGCGTCTTGACGCCACGGTTGCCCAGGCCGAGGGCGGTGAGCTGCGCCAGGATCTGCTTGCCGAGCGCCTTGCCCACCGTATGCGTATTGTCGCTGTAGTTGCTGTTGTTGGGGACCCACACCTCGGCGCCCTTTGCGTTAACGCCGGAGGCGTTGAGGTGGATGCTCACGTAGACGTCGGCTCCCGCATTTTTCGCGCGCTGGGCGCGGGCCTGGAGCTCGTCTCTCGCAGTGCTGCCGAGGACCTCGCCCTGGCTGTTTTTAGTCATGACCACGCGCACGTTGTTGTAGGTCTCGAGCTCCTGCTTGAGATAGACGGCGATCTTCCAGTTGAGGTCGGCCTCGTGCACGCCGTTGATACCCGTGGCACCCGTGTCCCAGCCGCCGTGGCCGGGGTTGATGGCCACCGTGACGGTGCCCGAGGAGCGGGTGACGTCGGCCTTGACGCTCTTAAAGAGATTCCTGACGGTGGAGAGGGCCGCGGCAGCGATGGAGCCCGCGGCGCCCGAGGTCTTAGACGAGCTCGAGTTGGACTCGGCCTCGTCGGTCGCCTTCTCGGCGGTCTCGATGGCGTCTGCGATGGAGTCGGCCTGCTCGACCTTGCCCTTGGAATTGAGCGTGTAGGCGTTCACGGGCACGAGGTCCTCGGAATTGACCTCGGCGGACTCGCTCTCGGTCACCTCGAAGCTGTTGTTGTCGCAGTTGGTGAAGGGAACCTCCACGTCGCCCTCGTCGGTGGTGACGCTCACCTTGGAGACGGTCCAGGTGCCGACCGCAAGGTCGGAGGTGGTGTACAGGAAGGCGTTGCCGTCGCTCGCGGAAGACTCGAGCACCCGCTCGGCGCCCTCGGCGTTCGTGAGCGCGAGCTTGGCGGCGCTGATGGTGCCGAACTCGTCCTTGAGCGAGATGGCGATGTTCTGCTCGCAGCCCTCGTTCAGACTCGGCAGGTCGATGTAGAGGAACTCGATCGCGTCGGTGTCCTCGACGGCTTCGGCCTCGTCGGCGGCAGAAGCAGCCTGGCTGGCAGCGGCCGTCTTCTCGGAGGCGGACTCCGCCTGATCTGCGGCGTCACTCCCCTGCTCGGCGGCAGCGGCATCGGTCTCGGTGGACTCTTGGGAGTCGGCCGCGGAATCGTCGGAGCTGCTCGCTGCGCTGCTGGAGCTCGCGGCCTCGCTCGCGACCGTGCTCTCCTGCTGCGTGGCCGCCTGCTGGGCGCCGGCCGCATAGATCGTGACGGGCTGCAACAGCATGGATGCGACCATCACATACGAGGTCAACGCCGTAAGGGCACGTTTGAACTTCATGGCATCGCCTTTCTTGATTACCGTCTTGCCCGCACCGGGTGCGGCCCCCCTTAAACAAACCTAAGTTTTCCTATTAAAACACGTCTGAAGGTCCGCCGATGTAAACAATCGGAAAGCGGCATGCTCGCCGCGTTTATTGCACCCAGCGCATCTTCATGCGGCCCCTCTCCACGAACAGCGCAGCATTAAATGGGCGCAGAGCACGCGCCCAGAACAGCGGGGAGCATCGGCGCCAGGCGACGCACGAAGTTCCGAGCACCTTTTATTAGAGCTGGTATCGAGCAACAGGCGCCCCAATTCGATGCTGCAACCCGCCCTTGCACCACGCCAGTCAGACTCACGCGCGGCCCGTGGGCACCACCGTCCCTTGCCCCGCGTACCCGCCGCCCCGGCCCGTAACCTTCTTGCAACACGCTCGAAACATAGCCTTTTACCTGCGGCTTGTTCACATATCGGAAATAATGCCCCCACACAATGGCTCTCACGTAAAGCTGCCGTGGGCACGCCGCGGCACGGGGAAGGGAGCGCATCTTGGCAGAACACGAACCTAAAGCTGCGCCGCCGCTTGCGCCGGGCGCCCCCTGCACGGACCTCGTTGAGCACACGCCCAAGATCAACCAGCAGCTCGCGCGCTACGGCGTCAAGTTCGGCATCTACAAGGACGGCACCTTCAACGAGCGCCTGTTCCCGTTCGACGCCGTCCCCCGCGTGATCGACGCCGACACCTGGGACACCCTCGAGCGCGGCCTCATCCAGCGCGTGGACGCCCTCAACCTCTACCTGGCCGACGTCTACGGCGAGAAGAAGATCATCCACGACGGCGTGGTCCCCGCCGACTTCGCCTTCGCGAGCTCGGGGTATCTCCCCCAGTGCGAGGGCATCCAGCCGCCCAAGGGCATCTACAGCCATATCTCGGGCATCGACCTCGTTGAGGGGCAGGACGGCACCTGGTACATCCTCGAGGACAACCTGCGCATCCCGAGCGGCGCGAGCTACCCGCTCATCGCGCGCACGCTCTGCCGCCGCTGCGACGCCACGACGTTCCGCAACACCCCGCTGCGCGACAACCGCGACTACGGCACCGCGCTCGCGCAGGTGCTCAACAACGTGAACACGGGCGGCGTGAACGTCATCCTCACGCCCGGGCGCTACAACGCGGCCTACTTTGAGCACGCGTTCCTCGCCGAGAAGGCCGGCTGCGTGCTCGCCGAGCCGAACGAGCTCTTCGTGGAGAACGAGCACCTCTACTACCGCGACGCGGGCCGCAACACGCAGGTCGGCGCGGTGTACCGCCGCCTTTCCGACGAGTACCTCGACCCGCTCTGCTTTGAGCCCGAGAGCCTCATCGGCGTGCCCAACCTCATGAGCGCCTACCGCGCGGGCAACGTGGCCATCGTGAACGCGCCCGGCAACGGCGCCGCCGACGACAAGGGCATCTACTACTTCGTGCCCAAGATGATCGAGTACTACCTGCACGAGGAGCCGATCCTCAAGAACGCGCCCACCTACCTGCCGTTCTACGAGGCCGACATGGCCTACGTGCAGGAGCACGCCGACACACTCGTCATCAAGGACGTCGCCGAGGCCGGCGGCTACGGCGTGGTGTTCGGCTCCGAGCTCTCGGCCGAGAAGCTCGCCGACCTCAAGGCGCTCATCCGCGCAGAGCCGCGCCGGTTCATCGCCCAGGAGGTCATCGACTTCAAGTGCCTGCCCACCTACATCGACGGCGAGCTCGTGCCCCGCAAGGCCGACCTGCGCGCGTTCGTGCTCTCGGGCGAGCAAACGACCGTCTGGCCGAGCGGCCTCACCCGCTACGCGCGCCAGGAAGGTTCCGCCGTCGTCAACTCGAGCCAAGGAGGAGGCTTTAAGGACACATGGGTACTCTCTCGCTAGAAAAGGTCGACCACCTGCTGTGGCTCGGCCGCTACATCGAGCGCAGCTTCACCACGCAGCGCTTCATCCTCGCCACCTACGACAAGGCGATCGACTCCACCGAGGGCAACTGGAAGGGTCAGCTCGAGGAGCTCGGGTTCTCGGCCGAGATGGACGAGCCGCTCGCGTTCTTCCGCGATTGCCTCTTTAACCTGCAGACTCCCTGCTCGCTCGCGCACTCCATGGGCGCCGCCTACGACAACGCCGTGATGCTGCGCGACGTGCTCGGCACCGAGTCGCTCTGCTACGTGCAGATGGCCGTAGACGAGATCGCCGCCGCCGAGAAGTCCGACTCGCCCCTGCTCGACCTGCAGCTCGTGCAAGACAACATCATGGCCTTCAAGGGCTGCGTGGACGACTTCGTGGCCAACGACGCCGCGCGCAACATCATCAAGTGCGGCATCTCGGTGGAGCGCATCGACCTCTACGCGCGCCTCTCGTACAAGCTCGGCTCCATCAAGCAGGAGGTGCACCGCCTGGCGAGCCGCATCGACCGCACGGGCGCGCCCTACGACGCCCGCGCGTTCAAGGAGCTCGTGGACATCGTGTTCGAGCCCGGATTCCCCGAGAACGCCACCTACGAGACCCTGGGCGAGCTGCTCGAGGTCGTGGCGCGGATCTTCTCGTAGAGCGGGGCGAGGTCCATGCGCATCCTCAACTACAGCTTTGAGACCCGGCTCTCCATGAGCAGCGCCGTCACCGACCACGACTTCGTGCTGCGCTGCCAGCCCATGAGCACGCACGTGCAGACGGTGCTCGACTCGCAGACCGTGATCACGCCCGAGTGCCCGCTCGCCAAGCAGACCGACGGCTTTGGGAACCTTATTCAGGTGGGGCGCATCGAGCGGCCGCACAAGGAGTTCTCGTTCGTGAGCTCGGGCCTGGTGATCGTGGACTCCGCCGACACCCACCCCGAGCCGGCGCATCCCATCTACCTGCGGAGCTCGCGCTTTTGCGCGCCCACAGACGAGCTCGCGGCCTTTGCCGACGACGTGCTGCGCGTGCGCCGCAACGCCCCCGCCCTGCAAAAGGCGCAGGTGCTCGCCCATGCTTTGCACGAGGCCATGGAGTACGTTCCGGGCAGCACCACCACCGCCACCACGGCCGGCGAGGCGTTCGCCCAGAAGCGCGGCGTCTGCCAGGACTTCTCGCATATCCTGATTGCGCTCCTGCGCGCCGAGGGGATCCCCGCGCGCTATGCGAACGGCCTCATGTTCGGCGAGGGCGCCACGCACGCCTGGGTGGAGGTGCACGACGGCCTGCGCTGGCGCGGTATCGACGCCACCAACGACCGCGAGGCCGACGACACCTACATCGCCATCGCGCACGGCCGCGACTTTGCCGACTGCGCGATCGAGTCGGGCGTGTTCCGCGGCGGCGCCCGCCAGAGCCAGAACGTGCGCGTGGTGGTGAACGACCAGCAGTAGGGCGCGTGTGCGGCGGGCGGCGGCGACTCACCAACCTCGCGCGCCCAAGACGTAGCGTTCGAGTTGAGGCTGACCGTCGCTCGTAGTGGGCCCACCATGCTGGCCGTCCGTCGCAACTCGCCACGTCCCGGCCTAACGCCCGTTCGCTCGGCGCCCAAGCGCCCCGGCATCCCCCGCGCGCGATGCCGGGG
>CAVDTO010000126.1:0-5614 GCA_963611895.1 bacterium | reverse complement strand
CCCAATCAAAATCCCAGTTAGAACTCTGTATAGTAAATGCGTCTGTCTCTCGAGCGCATGCTCTGGAGGCCTTTGTGTACGGAATCCCTCGAATCCCTCAACGTGAGGATGAATATGACGCATCGTTTCAGCTTCAAACGCGCCGTTCGGGCATGTGCCCTGGTCGCGGCTACCGCGCTCCTGGCAACTGCCGCCTGCCCCCAGCAGGCCACAGCGAACACCATCTACGCGTGGTATACCGATGACAGCGGCATGCCGCATCCATGCCTCAAAATCGATACCGCGCTGAGCGTCGCGCGCGGCGGTAAGAAGATCACCCTCGCCTGCGACTGGAAGATGTCAAAGACCATCGAGGTCCCGCAGGACCTGTCCATGACCATCGAGATGAATGGCCACAAGATCGAGGGGCCGCTCAGCAACGGGTCGTGGGACGAGACCTTCAAACTCTGCAAGAACGCCAAGCTGACGCTTTTGGGCAACGCCAATCCGAGCGCGAGCTTTAGCTGCAAGGGTTACCAACCCAATACCAGCGCGACGGTCGACGTCTTCCTCAAATCGGGCGGACTTGTTACCCAGGGCGGCGAGGGTGCCGTCCTCATGAAGGAGGGTTCAAAGCTCACGGTCGAAAACGTTGCGCTTGTCGGCAACTACTCAGACAGCCCGGGCGGCGCCATCTATATAAACGAGGCCAACTGCGAGGTTTCGCTTAAAAACTCGGAGCTCTCGTATAACACCACGTCCGATTCCGGCGCCGCGATCAGCGTGGCGGGTAAGAACGCCACCATCACGCTCGACAACACCAAGATCACATCCAATTGCGCCCACAATTGGGCCGGCGGCATCCACACCAAATCCGGCTTCACCACCATTCATCTCAACAACCATTCCGAGATCTCTTCGAATTACGCCAACAACTGCGGTGGCGGCATCGCGTTTGCGGCCACCGATTTTAGGCTCGACTCCGATGGCACCGGCCGCATCGCATCCAATACCTTGGGTTCGGGAAGCAAAAGCGATAGTTATCGGGGCGGCGGCATCTGCGTGGATTCGGATGCGTGGAGTCAGAACGAAGGCGTAATCAAAAACGTCACCATCACCGGAAACAAGGCCAAGGAAGGTGCCGGCATCTATCTTGGGCAGGAATACACGACTGTCGAGGGCTGCACCATCACCGATAACGAGGCCACGGGCACGGGCGGCGGCATCAACAACGCAAATGACGACAACAGGCTGAACGGATGCACCATCACCGGCAACAAGGCTGCCGGCGCGGCCGGCGTTTGGACGAGCAACTACGATATCGCGATCGGCGGTCGCCTCATCATCGAGGGGAACACGAACTCCGACGGCTCGGCATGCGATGTGGCTTGCTTCAATGGGACGTTTGCCGATAACTACCTCACGGGCAACGTGGATCGGGGATCCCGCATCGGCTTAAGGTCGAGTTCCGACTCCGATCGAAAGCTCGCCATCAACGTGACGAACTACATTGAGGGTACGTTCTTCCTCGACCAGCCGGAGAAGTTCCACCTGAGCTACCGCTCGGGTGACAAGGCGGTTTGGCAGGTCAAGGGTGCACTCAAGTACCTCGTGACGGTGAACGGCGAGGGCACGAACCGCTACGCCTCGGGCGAGACGGTGACGGTCAACGGCACCCCTTCCAACAAGAAGAAGGCCTTTGCCGGCTGGACGGACGCCACCACGGGAATCGTCCTCACCGACGAGCAAAAGGAGAGCAAGACGATCTCCTTCACGATGAGGACCAACGACGTCCACCTCAGGGCCGCCTATATCGACCGTCTGGAAGCTGTCAAGCTCAAGCTCGACGGCACGGTCGAGGCCGGCTGCAAGCTGCCCACCACGGCGAGCGTCTATGGTAGCGGTCCGGCCTCGCTGGTTTCCGTGCCCGTGACCTGGAAAAAGAAGCAGGCGGACGGCACGTTCGCGCCCGCGACGGGCAAAGCTGAGTACGGCGCCACCTATGTGGCCGAGCTTTCCGTGCCGGAGAACGTCAAGAAGAACATTGCCTTCCTGCTCAGCGGGCTCAAGGTCACGTTTGAGGACTACGACGGCACGAACGTCTTCGGCTCGTCCTCGGTCGACAGCACCTCGGGCGCGCTTTACGCAACGTCTAAAGAGCTCACGACGGAGAGCCCGGAGGTCACCAACGTGCGCGGCGCGAGCATTTCTGTGGACGAGGGCATCACCAAGCAGGAGCTCCTCGACCAGATTCCGGCCAAGACCACGGCAACCACGACCGCCGACAAGACGGTCACCGTCGAGGTCGACAAGACGAGCGCCGACCTGAACGAGATCCTCGACGCGGACGGTAAGGTCAAGACCATCTCGGCCGAAAGGGTGATTCTTAACTTCAAGGTCAAGACCAGCGAGGCGAAGGTCCCCAGCGACAAGACCTTCAACGTGTGGGTGCATGTGACCCCTCTGCCGAGCTACACCGTGAAGTTCGACCTGAACGGTGCGAGCGGAAGTATCGAGGACCAGACCGTCAAGCAGGGCGGCCTCGCCGCGCGCCCCGCGGATCCTGAGTGGGAGAACCATATCTTCCAGGGGTGGTATGACAACGAGGCGTGCTCGGGTGACGCGTTTGACTTTGCGAACACCAAGATTTCGTCGGCCAAGACCCTCTATGCCAAGTGGGCGGAGGTCCCCGTCGTCACCTACCACAAGGTGACCTTCAACACGGGCGCCCAGGGGGTTAAGGTTCCCGAGGAGCAGAGCGTCGCCGACGGCAACCTCGCGACGCGCCCCACGGACCCCGTGCGCAGCGGTTTCATCTTCCAGGGGTGGTTCGCGAGCGGCGCCACCTCCTCGTTTGATTTCGAGCACACGGCTGTGACGGCCGATATCGAACTTACCGCCAAGTGGGAGAAAGAGCCCACTCCGGCGCCTACGAAGAAGACATTCGAGGTGACGTTCAAGACGGGCGTTGAGGACGTGACGGTTCCCGCGCAGACGGTCGAGGAGGGCGGCCATGCCGTGCGTCCGGCCGATCCCGTGCGCACCGGTTACACCTTCCTCGGCTGGTATGCGGACCGCGCGTGCTCGGGCGAAGCGTTCGACTTCGCTAGCACCGCTATCAACGAGAAGACGGTTCTCTACGCCAAGTGGGAGCAGACGCCGGCGCCCGCGCCCAAGTACGTTACCGTGACCTTCGACACGCAGGCCAAGGGTATCGAGGTCCCCGCGCAGACGGTGGAGAGCGGAAAGAGCGCCCTGCGCCCGGCCGATCCGGTGCGCGAGAACTATACCTTCGACGGTTGGTACGAGAACAAGGACTGCTCGGGCAGCAAGTTCGATTTTGAGAACACCAAGGTCACCGCCAACAAGGTGCTCTATGCCAAGTGGACCGCGATCGAGAAGGTGGCCAAGCCCACGCTCGATCAGGACGAGGGCGACTACGAGGCGGCCTCGATGACCGTGAAGGCGACCTGCACGACCACAGGCGCCCAGATCAAGTACAAGCTGAGCTACCTCGACGACGAGTGGACCATGGGCGAGGAGACCGCCTACGACGCGGTCGCCGGCATCGGGCTCACGTGCGCCAAGGGCTCCGAGCGCTTCTACATGCTCGAGGTCTGGGCCGAGAAGGCGGGCTGCATCGAGTCCGACCACGACTTCGTTTTCTACGACCTGACGAACCCCAAGGAGGAGACCTTCACCGTTACCGTGAAGACCACCGACACCTCGACCGCCCCCGAGACGACCGAGGAGAAGTTCACGGTGGTAAAGGACGAGCCGTTCAAGACGACAGCTCCCGCGCGCGAGGGCTATAGCTTTACCGGCTGGTCGGCGGACGACGAGTCGGTAAAGGTCGAGGAGGGCAGCTCTTACGTCTCCATCGCAAAGGTGGAGAAGGACGTCGTGCTCACCGCGACCTACTGCCCCGTGGTGACCGCCTTCGAGATCGGCCTCGACGCGCCCGTGGCCGACGCCGCCCTCGCCGAGAGCGCCTCGCACCTCACCGCGACGGTTGCCGGTAAGAGCGCGGACCTCTCCCAGTTCCTCGACCTGAACGCCGTCGCCTGGTCGCCCGCCTCCGAGGACGGCCTCGCCTCCTGCGCCACGGCCTACACGGCGAGGATCCCCGTCCGCGCCTCCGCCTCCGCGTCCGCGTCCTACGAGCTCGCGGAGAATGTCACCTGCACCTTCAACGGCAAAGAGATCGAGGGCGCGCTCGTCTGGTTCGACGGCGACGACGAGTCCGGCGCGCTCTGCGTGAGCTTCCCCGCCACAGCCAAGGGCAAACTCGCGAGCATCGAGCCACTCGACGACATGGAGCTCGAGTTCGACGAGGCCGTGAAGGCGAGCAAGGACGGCAACTGGAACCTGCCGGGCACGGCACTGCTCCTGCTCGAGAACTGCTCGGGCCTCTACACCGAGATCGACTGGGACGAGGTCACCGGCTTCGACGCCACCAAGCGCGAGGCGCAGACGTTCACGGCGAGCGGTACGGTCAAGGTCCCCACCGACCTGGTCGATGCCAACGGCGTGAGCACCAAGGTCACCGTGACCGTGCGCGTGAAGGCGCCTGCGAAGGACCCCGATCCGACGCCCGCCGATGACGACAAGAAGACCGACGACAAGACCGACGACAAGACCGACGACAAGTCCGACGGCTCCGTCAAGCCCGGCAATTCCACCAAGAAGACGACCACGACGGTGACCACGACGAAGACGACCGCTGCGACCGACCAGAATCTCGCCGCCACCGGCGACAGCGCGCCCGCCCGCATCGCGGCCACGGCCATCGCGGGAACCTGCGCCATCGCTGCAGCGCTCTTCCTGCGCCGCAAGGCCCGGTAGGGAAGGGAGCCAGCCCGGCAACCCTAGCCCGGCGATCGCCGTTGGCAACCGCCCACCCTCGTGCGGCCGCAAAACAACAGCTCTCAACCAAGGGGCGGCAACTCAACGTTGTCGCTCCTTTTTTGTCAAAGTGCCCCGGGCTGTCACGCCCCGGTAAGCGCCCGTATGCCACAAGTCTCAATCTCAAACCGCCCTTGCAAAAGGGCGGTTTTGGTGTGCAGGCAAAACATCGCGCATCGCACGTTACAATTACCCCGTTTATGCAACCCTGCACATAGCCGCAAAGGAGCCGGTATGATCGACCGCTATACGCGCCCCGAGATGGGTCACATCTTCTCGCTCGAGAACAAGTACGCCATCTGGCAGGAGATCGAGGTCCTCGCCTGCGAGGCCCATGCCGAGCTCGGCAAGATCGGCATTACCAAGGACGAGGCCGCCTGGATTCGCGACCACGCCAACTTCGAGAAGGCCAAGGTCGACGAGATCGAGGAGGTCACGCGCCACGACGTCATCGCCTTCCTCACCAACATGAAGGAGTACATCGACGCCGATGTGCCCGAGGGCCAGCCCAAACCCAGCCGCTGGGTCCACTACGGCATGACGAGCTCCGACCTCGGCGACACCGCCCTCTGCTATCAGCTCACCCAGGCTTGCGACCTCATCATCGAGGACGTTAAGAAGCTCGGCGAGATCTGCAAGCGCCGCGCCTTCGAGGAGAAGGACACCCTCTGCGCCGGCCGCACCCACGGCATCCACGCCGAGCCCATGACCTTCGGCATGAAGTTCGGCT
>CAVDTO010000125.1:0-5684 GCA_963611895.1 bacterium | reverse complement strand
CTCGTGACGGGCGCGTACTCGGGGCCAACCTGCATGTGGTGGCCCTGCTTGTCGAGGTACTTCTCGTCCTTGCCGCCGTTGATGGCGTAGTTGAGGCACTTGGCGAGGTTGGCGCGGGCGCCGAAGAACTGCATCTCCTTGCCGGTTTCGGTGGCCGACACGCAGCAGCAGATGCTGTAGTCGTCGCCCCAGATCGGACGCATGACGCAGTCGTTCTCGTACTGGATCGAGGAGGTCTTGACCGAGATCTTGGCGGCATAGCGGCGGAAGTTATCCTGCAGGCGCTCCGAGTAGAGAACGGTCAGGTTGGGCTCGGGTGCCGGGCCCATGTTCTCGAGGGTGTGCAGGAAGCGGTAGTCGTTCTTGGTCACGAGGCTGCGGCCGTCGATGGAGAGGCCGGCCACCTCGAGGGTCGCCCACACCGGGTCGCCCGAGAAGAGCTGCTGGTAGCTCGGGATACGGGCGAACTTGACCATGCGGAGCTTGAGCACCAGGTGGTCGATGAGCTCCTGGGCCTCGGACTCGGTGATCTTGCCGGCCTCGAGGTCGCGCTGGATGTAGATGTCCAGGAAGGTGGAGACGCGGCCCACGGACATGGCGGCGCCGTTCTGGGTCTTGATGGCGGCCAGGTAGCCGAAGTAGAGCCACTGCACGGCCTCGCGGGCGTTGGTGGCCGGGTTGGAGATGTCGTAGCCGTAAGCAGCGGCCATCTCCTTCATGCCCTGGAGCGAGCGGATCTGCTCGGCGATCTCCTCGCGCTGGCGGATGACGTTGTCGGTCATGGTGCGGTCGCCGCAGTTGGCCAGGTCGGCCTTCTTGCCGGCGATCAGGCGGTCGATGCCGTAGAGGGCGACGCGGCGGTAGTCGCCGACGATGCGGCCGCGGCCGTAGGTGTCGGGCAGGCCGGTAATGACGTGGGAGTGGCGCACGGCGCGCATCTCGGGGGTGTAGGCGTCGAAGACGGCCTGGTTATGCGTCTTGCGGTACTCGTTGAAGATCTGGTTGTACTTGTCGTTCACGTGGAAGCCGTAGTTCTCGGCCGCCTGCTGGGCCATCTTGATGCCGCCGTAGGGCATGAAGGCGCGCTTGAGCGGCTTGTCGGTCTGCAGGCCCACGACCTTCTCGAGGTCCTTGGTGTCCTCGCCGATGTAGCCCGGGCCGTAGGCGGTCAGGCTCGAGACGACCTCGGTCTCGCACTCGAGAACGCCGCCGTTGGCGCGCTCGGCGGCCTGGAGCTCCTGGACCTTGTCCCAGAGCTTGGTCGTGGCCTCGGTCGGCTCGGCGAGGAACGACTCGTCGCCGTCGTAGGGGGTGTAGTTCTTCTGGATGAAGTCGCGGACGTTGATGTCGTCCACCCAGTGCCCCTCGTTGAAGCCGGCCCACTCTTCGCGCATCTTCATGAATGCTCCCTTCTGTACGCACGCTCTCCTGTAGCGCGCGCGGTTTACCTAATGTTACCGATGCGGGCGCGCCTACACGGGCTCGCCGCGCAAGATTCTCTCGGCACGCGCCGTGCGCTCGGCCGTCGGGGGTTCGACCCCTTCGAGCCGGTACGGGATGCCGAGTTCCTCCCACTTGAAGACCCCTAGCGTGTGGTAGGGGAGAACTTCCACGCGCTTGACCGCGCTGCCGAGGCCGGCGATGAAGTCGCGCGTGCGGAAGAGGTAGTCGTCGATGTCGGTGACGCCGGGGACGAGCACGTGGCGAATCCACAGGGGCTGGTCGCGCTCGGCGAGAAGTTTGAGGCAGTCGAGGATGTTCTCGTTGCCGCGGCCGCAGAGCTTTTCGTGCTCAGCGGGGTCGATGTGCTTGATATCGGCCATCACGAGGTCGCAGACGTCCATGAGCTGCAGGAACTTGGAGAAATACGGCTCCTTGCGCGTGAACGGCGCGAGCGAGGTGTCGAGGCAGGTGTTGATGCCGCGCTCCTTGGCTTTGGTAAACAAGTCGAGCAAGAAGTCGATCTGCAACAGGGCCTCGCCGCCCGAGACGGTGATGCCACCCTCGGGACCCCAATAGCGGCGGTAGCGCTCGGCGGTGTCGAGGATCTCGTCGGCCTCCATGAGGTCGCCGCCCTCGGCGGCCCAGGTATCGGGGTTGTGGCAGTATGCGCAGCGTAGGGGGCAGCCCTTGAGAAAGACGATGTAGCGAACGCCGGGGCCATCGGCCGAGCCGAACGATTCCAACGAATGAACCCTGCCCTGCAAGCGCGCTCCTCCTAGCTCCCTGAGTGTGGCGAATTCTCAAGCCGTATGAAATTGTAGGGTCGCGGGGATTCTGTTCCTTGATTGGAGTCAAGTAAGCGAAATTAATCCGTCGAGCCGCCGCGAACGGTCGAAAATCGCCGGCGAGCGGTGGCCCGGGCGGCGAGTTCTAGGCGGTCGCTGAGCTGGCATTTTTGCTAAATGCGCAGGTAGATGAGCTAGTCGAATGGGCTTGCCGGGCGAATGGCGAGTGCGGGGCGCGTTGGGAGCGGGCGGGTGCAGAGAAGCGGGCGCGCGGGTGGGAGAGTGCGAGCCCGTGGTCGCGTGAATGCGCGGCCTCTGCGTGTTTTGCCTTTGAGACGATGGCGCTCAACACGGTTTCAGCGGGCGGTGTGTCTTGGCTTGCCGTTGCGCTGCGGATGAGACGTCGCGCCCCGCCCTACTCCTCGAACTGGGCTATGGCGCGCAGGGCGTCGCGGTCGAGCACGCGCAGACGGCCGCGCCCGCAGCGCTCCACGAGTCCCTCGCGCACGAACCGCGCGATGTTGCGCGAGACGGTCTCGGGGCGCAGGCCCACGGCGCTCGCGATGTCCTCGAGCTTGAGGTTGATCTCGGGGCCGGCGCAGCGCTGGTCGCGCGTGAGCAGGAACTCGGCGAGCCGGCGGCGCGGGTCGCGGATACCGAGCATCATGATCTTCTTCTCGGCCTCGTCGAGCTCGGTGCAGACCATGCGGATGAGCCCGAGCGCCACGTCGGGGTGGTTGGCCAGCAAGAGCTCGAAGTCGGCGCGGTGGATGCGGCAGAGGTCGACCTTGGTGAGGCAGGCCACCGAGTAGCGGTAGGTGTGGTCGGTGAGGAACATGCCGTGCCAGAGCGCCTGGCCCGCGTGGAGCACGTCGAGCAGGTGCTCCTCGCCGTCGAGGCTGCTCTTGAAGGTCTTGATGCGCCCGGCGCGCACGATGATGATCGACTCGATGGGGTCGCCCTCCTGCACGAGGATGGCGCCCTTGGGGTGCGAGGAGTGGCGGGAGCATGCGAGGAGCTCGCGCTTGCTCGCGGCGGGCAGGTCGCTGAACAGGTGGATGTTGTCCATGCAGGAGCTTCCCGCGCGGCTGAAGGCGCAGTTATGCCCGTTGGGGGCGCACACGCGCTCGACCTTCTTTTGGACGCTGCCGGTCTGGCTCGCCATCGTTCCTCCCGCTCGTCGCGTTCCTTGCGTACAGTCAAATTATAGGCCAGCGGTGCGCGAGGGCGGGGGAGCATGGCACGCGCCGCGAAGGAAAGGCGTATCAAAGGAAGGACGCCGTCGAATGGTGGACGGTGCAAGTCGCAGGCGTCTCGAAGTTCGGCCGCCGTGCATGGCGAACAGGGAAGATGGCGAACGGGCCTGTACGGCGGCGGGTGAGCAAAAAGCCCCCGTTTCTCGTCCAGAGGGGAGAAATGGGGGCAGAGGATGCCGATATGTGGGCTGGCGCGCTTGGGCGCCTTCGCCTCGGCGAGCGTTCGTCGGCATTCGCAAGCTTAACACCCTCATGCCAGGGCTTTGGGCTCGCCTCTTAGGCGCGCTTCCACTCGGTGAGGCAGGCGTCGAGTGCGGCCACGACGGCATCCTTGTCCATGTGGCGACCGATGATGCAGAGGCGCGTCTCGCGGTCTCCGCACTCGTCGTCCCAGTTAGCCGCGATCTCGGGATTCTCGGCCAGGAGCTGCTGCTTCTCCTCCGCGGGCGCGGAGTCGATGAAGAGGCCCTGCTCCATCAGGCGCATCTGGCGGCCGGCCTGCTCGAACATGTAGCACATGTCGGGGTTGCCCGCCTGCCACAGCGGACCCTTGACGCGGATGACGGCGTCGGGCCAGTCGTACTCAACGAACTTGGTGAACTTCTCGAGGTCGAAGGGCTGGCGGCGGTGGTACACGAAGGTCTCGATGTCGTACTCGAGGACCTCGGGGTCGTCGTGCTCCTCGGGGTGCTCCATGGCCTCGATCCAGGCGGCGGAGCTGTAGGCGCGCGAGAAGTCGAAGCGCCCGGTGTCGAGCAGCTCGCTCATGGGGACGTTGCCCTGCTCGGCCTCCACGATCACGGCCTCCTTCTGCAGGCTGCGCACGATGGCCTTGAGCTCGGCGAGCTGCTCGGCGCTCACCATGTCGGTCTTGTTGAGGATGAGCGTGGAGCAGAACTCGATCTGCTGGATGAGCAGGCTCTCGATGTCGTCCTCGTCGATGTCCTCGGCGAGCAGCGCGCGGCCGCCGTTGAACTCGTCGTACATGCGGGCGCAGTCGACCACGGCGACGATGTTGTCGAGCGCGAGCTTGGGCTCGCCGCCGACCTTGGAGGCGTCGCAGAAGCTCGAGATGGTGTAGGCGATGGGGATCGGCTCGCAGATGCCCGAGGCCTCGATGATGATGTAGTCGAAGTTGCCCGAGTCGGCGATCGACTGCAGCTGGTTGGCGAGGTCCTCCGAGAGGGTGCAGCAGATGCAGCCGTTGGTGAGCGGGATGAGGTCGTCGGTCTCGGAGAGGCCGCCGTCGGCGATGAGGTCGGCGTCGACGTTGATCTCGCCGATGTCGTTGACGATCACGGCTGCGCGGATGCCGCCGTCGTTGGAGAGGATGTGGTTGAGCAGGGTCGTCTTGCCGGCACCGAGGTAGCCGGTGAGCATGACGATCTTCACGGGTTTGTTGGGCATGTGCCCTCCTTAAAGTTTGATATGTCTTACAGGGGCAATCTTAGGCCATGCGCGCGGGCTTTTGCCTGCGCGGCCAAAAATACACGCGGGCTGGATGAGGCGGCGGTGCGCCCGCCCTGAGCCGATGGCCCCAGGCGGCGCGGGGCGGGGTACGCGGGCCGGCGAGCGTGCGACGCCGTTGAGCGCACGGTCTGGCTTGCGGCGCGAGTCGGTGACCGTCGTGGTCTCGTGCGCCACGTCAACGACATAGCCGCGAACGAGGCCGAAGCTCCCGGTTCGCGAGCCCATGCAACGGCTCCGCTCCCGCTACTCCCAGCTGCCCCACACGTCGGGCGCGTAGCCCACGGTCGCCTGGCGCCCGTTGCGCACGATGGGCTCGGCGAGCACCTGCTGGTTCTCGAGGAGCTTCTCGAACCGCTGGCTCTCGGCCAGGTGCATGACGAGCGCCAGCGCGTCTTGGTCCTTGGCGCTCTGGTTCACGAGCGCGTCGATGCCGCCGACGGCGCGCATGACCGACTGCAGCTCGCCCTTGCTCATCTCCTTCTCGCGCAGGTCGATGAACTGGAACTTGATGCGCCGCTCCTTGAAATAGCGCTGGGCCTTCTTGGTGTCAAAGCTCTTTTTGGTTCCGAAGATCTGGATGTTCATGGCGCCCCGATGCTCCCGTCGTGGTCGTTATCGAATGAAGCTGGTCATCTCGCCGCGCTCGGCCTCAGGCGCCTCGATGCCCGCGGCACGCCCCGCCTCGATGCAGCGCAGGAGCCAGGCCATGTTGTGGCCGATGTTGCGCATG
>CAVDTO010000124.1:0-5759 GCA_963611895.1 bacterium | reverse complement strand
GGGCGCGGAGCTGAGTAAACGCGCAAGCGTTTGCCAGCGCAGCGCGCAAGGCCGCGGGAGCGGCCGCAGCGGGAGCGGATCGCGGAGCGATACGCGGACATCCCTCATCGCCCACCAGGGAATGCAGGCGGCGCCAGCGATGGCGTCGTTTTTGTTTAGGGCCCCGCACACGGGATTCGAACCCGACAGGGCGCGGAGCTGAGTAAACGCGCAAGCGTTTGCCAGCGCAGCGCGCAAGGCCGCGGGAGCGGCCGCAGCGGGAGCGGATCGCGGAGCGATACGCGGACATCCCTCATCGCCCACCAGGGAATGCAGGCGGCGCCAGCGATGGCGTCGTTTTTGTTTAGGGCCCCGCGCACGGGATTCGAACCCGACAGGTACCGGCGCGGCCTGCGTGCGGTTTGGCCCGCGCCCGGCAGCTTGATAAGATGGGGCGCGTGTATAACCTGCGGGCGGCTCGCGCCCCCGCTCAGCGCATCGAGGTCTCCCATGGATCAGCAGCCCGCATCGGCATCGTTCAAAATCGCCGCCCAGCAAGCGCATCCCTTCGCTTTCTTTGTGGACGTTGTGGCCATGGAAGGCGTCCTCACGGGGCTCGATTGCGGCGCCGGCGACGACATGCTCCGCATCGAGCGCGTTGCCTGCGACTCGCGCGAGGTCGTGCCCGGCACGCTGTTCATCTGCAAGGGTGCGGCGTTCAAGGAGGAGTACCTCGCCGCCGCGATCGAGGCGGGCGCCGTGGCCTACGTGTCCGAGTGCGCCTATCCCGCGGCCAAGGTCCCGAGCATCATCGTGAGCGATATCCGCGCCGCCATGGCCGCGCTCGCCGACTCCGCCTACAGCCATCCCTCGGCCAAGCTCAGCATCTGCGCCTTCACGGGAACCAAGGGCAAGACCACGAGCGCCTTCTATCTCAAGGGCATCCTCGACGCGCGCGCCGAGCGCGAAGGCCGCGGCCGCACGCCCATCATCTCGACCATCCTCACCGACGACGGCACGGGGGAGCGCCCGGCACATCTCACCACGCCCGAGCCGCTCGAACTCGAGCAGCACATCGCCAACGCCGTGGCCAACGGCGCGCGCGACCTCGTGATGGAGGCGTCGAGCCAGGCGCTCAAATACGGGCGCGTGGCGCACGTCGAGTTCGCGGTGGGCGCGTTCACGAACATCAGCGAGGACCATATCTCGCCGATCGAGCACCCCGACTTCGAGGACTACTTCTCAAGCAAGCTGCGCATCTTCGAGCAGAGCCGCGCGGCCGTGGTGAACCTCGACATGGACTTCTGCGACCGCGTGCTCAAGGCCGCCGAGGCCTCGGAGAAGCTCATCACCTACGCGCTCGAGAACCCCGCGGCCGACGTCTACCTGAGCGGCATCGCCTGCGCGGGCGGCCGGCTCTCGGCAACGCTTCATACTCCTGGCTTTACCTGCGAGCTCTCGCTCCCCACGGCGGCGCGCTTCAACGCCTCGAACGCGCTCGGCGCCATCTGCTGCGCCCTCGCCGTCGGCGCCACGCAGGACGATATCGTGCACGGCCTCGCCCACGTGAGCGTGCCGGGCCGCATGGAGATCATCCGCCCCGCCACGGGCGACAAGCTCGTGGGCATCGTCGACTACGCGCACAACGGCGTGAGCCTCGAGGCGCTCCTCACGAGCGTGCGCGAGGGCTACCCGGGCCGCGAGCTCACGGTGGTCTTCGGCTCCACGGGCGTCAAAGGACTCGACCGCCGCGAGGACATGGGCAAGGTCGCCGGGCGCCTCGCCGACCGCATCTTCATCACCGAGGACGACGCGGGAACCGAGGACGTCGCCTCCATCTGCGATACCATCGCGCGTTTTGTTGAGGGCGAGGGAAACCGCAGCTACACGATCGAGCTCGACCGCGAGCGGGCCATCGAGCGCGCCGTCGAGGGCGCCGCGCGTCCGGGTGTGGTGGTCGTTGCCGGCAAGGGCCACGAGCGCCGCCAGCTTAGGCCCGAGGGTCCCGTGCCCTACGCGGGCGACGCCGCCATCGTGCGCCGTGCGCTCGAGTCGTTCTGCGGATAATCGCGCCCGGCGTGGCCCCGGCTGGGGTGCCGCGCTATGCTCATGTTCACCGATCCGACCCGCACCAGAGAGAATGCCATGACCCACAACGTTTTGCCCCTAAAAGCCGAAGGCGAGCTCCGCGAGCGCCTGGCGCGCATCAAGTACGTGTTCACCGACCTCGACGCCACGATGCTCGCGCCGGGCTCGTGCGTGCTCATCGACAACGACGGCAACCCGTCCACCAAGCTCGTGGAGGCGGTCGTCGCGCTCAAGCGCGCGGGCATCGAAGTGATCCCGACCTCGGGGCGCAACCGCTCGATGATCCACGAGGACGCTCGTGTGCTCGGCCTCAACGCGTATATCGGCGAGATGGGCGGCCTCATCATGCACGACCTCAAGGCCAACGACTGGGAGTACTTTACGGGCAGCATGCCGTTCGATGCGGCCTCGGGCCTCACGCCGCACCAGGTGATCGAGCGCGCCGGCGTGTGCGACACGATCCTCGAGCGCTGGCCGGGGATGATCGAGTACCACAACGACATGTCGACCGGCTACAAGTACCGTGAGGTCACGGTGGGCATGCGCGGCTCTGTGCCGGCAGACGAGGTTCAGGCCATCCTCGACGAGGCCAACATGGGCCTGCTCTGGGGGAGCAACGGCTACCTCACGCACGTCTCCAAGCCCACGACCCTCGAGCTTCCCGAGGGCGTGCGCGGCGAGGCCTACAACATCATGCCCTCCGGCCTCACCAAGGGCGCGGCCATCGAGCGCTTCTGCGAGCACCGCGGCATCGACCGTGCCGAGACACTCGCGCTCGGCGATTCGGAGTCGGACTACTACATGGCCGACGCCGTGGGCGTGTTCTGCCTGGTGGAGAACGGCCTCAAGTCGGCGGGCGCCACGGAGTTCCTGGCCGCGCACGACAACGCGTTCGTCACGCAGGGCGCGATCGTCGACGGCTGGGCGCAGACGGCCCGGACCCTCATCGAGGCTCGTTCCTAGCGAGCGGATTGGCAAGGCGATTCCTTTGATCCACGGTTTCGGAAACGGCTCGGCGGGCGCGTCCGCGGGCGTCAACGAGTGCCCGATCGGCGTCTTCGACTCGGGTCTCGGCGGCCTCACGGTGGCCCGCGCCATCGCCATGGCGCTCCCTCACGAGTCGGTCTACTACTTTGGCGACACCAAGCGTTGCCCCTACGGCACGCGCACCGAGGACGAGGTGCGCGCCTTCGCGCTGCAGGCGGGCCGCTGGCTCTCGGCGCGCGGCGTCAAGATCATCGTGATCGCGTGCAACACGGCCACCGCGGCTGCCCTGCGCGTGGCCCAGCAGATGCTCGACGTCCCCGTGATCGGCGTGATCGCCCCCGGTGCGCGCGCCGCCATCAACTCCACGCGCACGCGCACGGTGGGCGTGCTCGCCACCAACCTCACCATCCGCTCGGGCGCCTACACCCGCGCCATCCAGGACCTCGATGCCGGCGTGAACGTGTACGGCTGCGCCGCGTCGAGCTTTGTGGACGTGGTGGAGCAGGAGCTGGCCACGGGCGCGCACCTGCAGGAGCGCTGGCTCGAGGACGAGGACATCTTCGACACACCGGTGGTCCGCGCCCTGGTGGGGGAGGTCACCTCGCCCCTGCGCGAGCACGACGTGGACACCGTGGTGCTCGGCTGCACGCACTTTCCGCTGCTCGTGGGGCCCATCCGCCATGCGCTCGGGCCGCAGGTCCGCGTGGTGAGCTCCGCCGAGGAGACCACGCGCGAGCTCGTGGACATCCTGAGCCGCCGCGAGCAGCTCGCACCCGATACCGCCGAGCCGCGCCACCGGTTCGCCACCACCTCGGACGACCTCGCGTCGTTCACGGCGGCGGGGAGCTTCATCTTCGGCCACGCGCTCACGAGCATCGAGCACGTGGACATCGACGAGCTCGAGCGGGTGTAGCGGGCCGGGCGGGGCGGTCGGGCCGGCCGCGCCGGTGCCCCTGTGCGCGTCTGAGTTGCGTGCTGGCTGGCTGCTCGGATGCAACGACGTCCCACGTCGCCCGGCCGTTCGCAGACGCTCGGAGCTGGACCGCACAGCCGCCCGCTCGCGCACGACCCCGCCCCCGCCCGCGTTCCACGCCTGCACCGTTAAGTTCAAACCCTCAACCTCAAGGAGGCCCAACATGGCACTCGAGAAGATCGACATCGAGGAGCTCGACCCCGCGCTCACCATCGTGGTGGCTACGGGCAACGCCCACAAGCTGACCGAGATCGAGGCGATTCTCTCCAAGGTCCTGCCCGACGTGCGCTTTGTGGCGCTGGGGCAGCTCGGCGACTTCGAGGACCCAGAGGAGAACGGCACCACGTTCCTCGAGAACGCGATCATCAAGGCCGAGGCCGCCGTGGAGGCCACGGGCCTCACCGCCATCGCCGACGATTCGGGCCTCGTGGTCGACGCGCTCGACGGCGAGCCGGGCGTGTATTCCGCGCGCTACGCGGGCGTGCACGGCGATGACGCGGCGAACAACGCAAAGCTCCTCGCCAACATGGCCGACGTTGCCGAGGCCGACCGCACGGCGCGGTTCATGAGTGTGATCGCGCTCATCGACGCGCAGGGCATGGTGACCACGGGCACGGGCGCCTGCGAGGGCACCATCGGCTACGAGGGCCGCGGCGAGCACGGCTTTGGCTACGATCCGCTGTTCCTGCCGGCCGACACGCCGGGCAAGACGATGGCCGAGCTCACCCCCGAGGAGAAGAACGCCATCAGCCACCGCTTCCACGCGCTCGAGGACCTCTCGGCAAAGATCTCGGGCGAGAGCGCGTAGGCGCAGCTCAACAAGTTCCGACTCAACGGGCCCTGCGGGGTCCGTTTTTTATGCAGCATGCGTGAAGCGCTGCGACGGGTGCTACACTTGACAGGTTTTGTCTAACCTTGGGGGCGCTATACCCCGATGCCGTATGAGCCAAAGGAGACCAAGCCGATGGAAGAGCTTGAGGGAAACCACGTCGAGGACATCCACGCTAAGCTTGCCGAGATGGTCGGCACCCGCGTGCGCGTCAAGGCCAACATGGGCCGCACCCGTGTGATCGAGAAGCTGGGCGAGGTCAGGAGCGTGCACCCGGCCGTGTTCCTCGTTGAGTTCGAGGAACGCCGCGGCCGCAAGTCGCACCAGTCGTACCAGTACATCGACGTCCTCACCGGCCAGGTGGAGCTGTTCGACCCCGAGTCGGGCGAGCGCATCTTTGAGCCGGTCGCCAACCAGCTCGAGGAGCACTAGTGGCCAAGGCGCCTTTTACGCTCTTGGCCCCCGCCAAGATCAACCTGTACCTGGGCGTGCACAGCCAGACGGACGAGCGCGGATATCATCGGGTCGACTCGGTGATGGCCGCGCTCGATCTTTGCGACGAGCTCGTGTTCGAGCCGGCAGACGAGCTGAGCGTGACGATCGACACCGCTCCCGACCTGCCTCTCGAGCGCAACTCGGCCTGGCGGGCCGCCCGCGCGATGGGCGAGGCCTTCGGTCGCGAGCCGCGCGTTGCTGTGCGCGTTGCCAAGCGCATCCCGCTCTGCGCGGGGCTCGGCGGCCCCTCCACGGACGCCGCAAGCGTTATCTTGGGCCTCTGCAAGCTGTGGGATATCGACGCGCACGACCCGCGCTGCGACGAGGTCGCGCGCTCGATCGGCGCCGACGTCCCGTTCTTCTTGCACGAGTCGCCCTCGTTCTACCGCGGCGGGGGAGACGTGTTCG
>CAVDTO010000123.1:0-5773 GCA_963611895.1 bacterium | reverse complement strand
TCTCGTTCAGCATGTCGGCCTCGCGCACGCGGGGCGCGAGCGAGATGCCGCGCTCCACGAGTGCCATACCTAGACGGCACGCTGGCGGGGTCTCGAGATTCAGATGTTCGAGTTCCTCGGGGCGCGAGAGCACCTCGTCGGGAGCCCCCTCCATCGTCACGCGGCCGCGCTCGACCACCACCACGCGGTCGGCCTCGGCGGCCTCCTCCATGTGGTGGGTGATCATGACGATGCCCATCCCGCGCTCATGGAGCGCGCGGCAGATTCGCATGAGCGCGGCGCGCCCGGCCGGGTCGAGCATCGAGCTCGCCTCGTCGAGCACGAGCACGCGCGGCTCCATCGCGAGCACGCCCGCGCAGGCCACGCGCTGCTTCTGACCGCCCGAGAGCGCATGGGTCTCGCGGCGTTCAAAGCCCGCAAGGCCCACCGCCTTGAGCGCGGCGCCCACGCGCTCGCGGATCTCGGCCGGCTCCATGCCGAGGTTCTCGGGCCCAAAGGCCACATCGTTCTCCACGAGCGTGGCCACAATCTGGTCGTCGGGATTCTGAAAAACCATTCCCACGCCGGAACGGATGTCGTAGACGTACTCAGGGTCCGCGGAATCGAGCCCGAACACGCGCACACGCCCCTCGTCGGGAACGAGCAGGGCGTTCAAGTGCTTGGCGAGCGTCGACTTTCCCGACCCGTTGCCGCCGAGCACGCAGAGGAACTCCCCCTCGCGCACGGTGAGAGAAAGACCCCGGAGTACCGGGGTCTCGCCATCATAGGAATATGTCACGCGATCGACATCGATCATGCGCGCGAGGCCGCCCTCGCCTTTTTGCTCGTCACGAAGTTGGAGACGGTACCGTAGACCGCGAGCACGAGGCCGGAGTTGACCACGCCCTTGAAGATGTTGAACGGGAGCACGGCGGGGAGCAGCAGCGGCACGATGACGTCGAACGAGCCGTACCAGAACGCAACGCCCACGGTGAGGTTGCCCACGATGGAGCACACGACCGCGCCCACGACGCCCGCAACGAGGCACGCCACGGCGCCCTTGCTGCCCTTTACCTTGGTCTTGCCGCCCTTGACCTTTGCGTAAAGCAGCGCACACGGCACGAGATAGCCGAGCGCGGCGATGAGGTTCATGAGCGCGCCGACCCAGTCGCCCGTGGTGAGCGCATGGATCACGATGGCGATGCCCGCCACCGCGACCCCGCCGGCGGGCCCAAAGGAGAACGCGCACACGATGGCCGGCACGAGCGACGGGTCGTACATGAGGAACGGCGCCGCCGGAATGAGCGGAATCTGCACGTACATGAGGATGGCGGCCAGCGCGCCCATGAGCGCCATGGTCACCAGCTCGCGGGTGCTCCACCTGTTCGTGTTGTGAAAATGGATATGCTGCGACTGTTCAGACATAAGATCACCTGCCTCTTTCATCCGGACTCTAACCGTTGGTACTGGATTCTCACCAGTTCAGCCGATGCGCGAACCAACGCGCATGCGGGTCGCGGACTCACCGGTTCGCGCAGGGCACCTCGCCCGCACGCCCGCGGGCCCTCTGCCCGCAGCCGGTTTACCGCCAGTGGGGAATTTCACCCCGCCCTGAAACAGCGGCACGATTGTAATGCAGCCCATAAGCGCGGCGCAAGGCAGGCGCGCACAGCACGATCATGTAACATCACAGAAACATCAGCCCTGCTCAACTTGCAGAATAACCTTTAGCGCAGGAAAGAAAAAACCGAAGACGGCGCTTAGCTACGGGATGAGAGTCTTTAAACCATCCCGATGGCCCAGCGTCGACTTCGGCAAAAAAGATTTATGAAGCTCGATACGTTCTACATGCGAGCCTCGCTCATCCCTACTCGTGGATGCGGGTGCCCGAGAGGCCGGCCATGGTCTCGGCGGCCTTGTCGAGGGCGCCGATGATGCACACGCGGCCCTTGCGGGAGCGGGCGAACTTGATGGCGGCGCGGACCTTGGGCTCCATGGAGCCCTTGCCGAACTGGCCCTCGTCGGCCAGGCGCTCGGCCTCGTCGGCGGTGACGTCCTCGAGCTCCTCCTGGTTCGGCTTGCCGAAGTTGATGGCGACGTGCTCGACGGCGGTCAGCAGGAACAGGACGTCGGCGTCGCAGTCCTCGGCGAGCAGCTCGCCGCCGAGGTCCTTGTCGATGACGGCGGGCACGCCCTTGTAGCAGCCCTTGTTCTCATAGTCGCGCACGACCGGGATTCCGCCGCCGCCGCAGGCGATGACGATGAACTCGTTGTCGAGCAGGTTGAGGATGGAGTCGGCCTCGACGATCTTCTTGGGGTCGGGGGAGGCGACGACGCGGCGCCAGCCGCGGCCGGAGTCCTCGACGAAGACCTTGGAGGAGTCCTCGGCCATCTGCTCCTTGGCCTGCTCCTCGGTGAAGAACGGGCCGATGGGCTTGGTGGGGTTCTGGAACGCGGGGTCGTCGGGGTCGCACTCGATCTGGGTGACGACGGTGGCGCAGTGCCAGCGCTTGTAGCGCTTGTGCATCTCGCGGCCGATGCCCTGCTGCAGGTGGTAGCCGATGTAGCCCTGGCTCATGGCGCCGCACTCGGGCAGCGGCATCTCGGGGGTGCCGATGGCGTCGTGAGCGGCGGCGAAGGCGTTCTGGATCATGCCGACCTGCGGGCCGTTGCCGTGGGTGATGATGATCTCGTTGCCCTGCTCGATGAGGCCGAGGAGCGCGTGGGCGGTGTTGTCCACCGCGGCGATCTGCTCGGTGGGGTTGTTGCCGAGGGCGTTGCCGCCGAGGGCGACGACGATGCGATCGGGCTTGCCATACGGTTTTGACATGCGTACTCCTTTACGTTTCGATGCTGCTCTAGGCTGGAAGCTCGCTAGGGGTTCACGCAGTTGATACGATCGCCGTCGAGATAGTGGCGCAGGTTGTCGACGACGATGTCGATCATGCGCACGCGCGTCTCGTACGGGCACCATGCGATGTGCGGCGTGAGATAGCAATTCTCCACGCCCTCGAGCACGGTATGGTCATTCGTCCACTCCGTGTAGGAAGCATCGGCGCCGAAACCCCGCATCTTGCCGCTTTTCAGGGCATCAGCCACATCCTGCTCGACAATGTGCCCAGGCCGCGCGATGTTGATCACGATCACGCCGTCCTTCATCTTGTCGATGTTCTCCTTGCGGATGATGTCGCGGCATTCGTCGTTGAGCGGCGCAGCCACGAGAATCACGTCGGACTCGCGAAAAACCTCATCGATGTCGGTGGTCGTGCGCACCATATCGTTCTCGAGCTCGGGGTGGGCATGACGGCTCTGCCCGATGACTTTCATGCCGAACGCGTTGGCCATCCGGCCGGCCGCCTGGCCGATCGAGCCGTACCCGATAATGCCCATGGTCTTATCGAGCAGCTCCATATGGGGTTTGAGCCAAAAGCACCAATCGGGGCTCTCGACCCACTTGCCGTCATTTACGGCTGCCGCATGTAGGCCCACCATGTTGGTGATCTCGAGCAGAAGGGCCATTGCCATCTGCGCCACCGCCATGGTGCTGTATCCGGGAACGTTGCAGACCGAGATGCCGTGCTCGCGCGCGGCTACGATATCGATGACATTGAAGCCCGTGGACAGAAGGCCAATGTACTCGAGGTTGGGGCACCGTTCGAATACGTCACGCCCAATCATGACCTTACTGGAAATGACGATATGCGCGTCACCGATGCGCTCAGCAATGAGCTCAGGCGGTGTGCGATCGTAAATAGTGAGCTCACCCATCTGGGCGATGGGTTCCCACGAGATGTCATTGGGGACCGTGGCATAGGCGTCAAGAATGACGATCTTCTTTTTCTCCATAGCAATCTTCCTCATACAAAAGCGCGCCGACGCTAAGCGTTTTCCGGCGCGCGCTCTTAAACTAGGTGAATCTACTCGGCAAAACGGTTCTTGTGATCCCAGCTGTTGATATAGAGCTTGTCGGAGACCAGGTAATCGTAGATATCGTCCACGATCTCGATGCCGCCGGCATCTTTCGTCGCCTGAATGCGCAGCTGCGCGCGCTCGCCGGGATAGTAAACCTTGTCCGATCCCGGGCCGGGCTTGACGGCACCGAGCTCATCGAGCACCTGAGACATATGCTCGCGGAAGTTCTTATCGCCGCAGAAGAACTCAGGATTGATGGCGACATTGAGGTGGCCCAGACGGCGTCCCTCGGAAAGATCGTGGTACATAGACGAGACGTTCTTGCCCGCCGGGACGCCCATGAGCACGCCAGAAAGGATATCGACCATCATCATGAGCCCGTAGCCCTTGGGACCGGCGATGGCCACGAGGGCGTTGACCAGGTGCGGATCGGTTACCGGGTTGCCGTCCTCATCGACCGCCCAGGTATCGGGGATGGAGCGGCCGGCGCTCTTTGCGTCGAGGATCTTGCCCCAGGCCTGCACCGTCGTCGCCATGTCGAACTCCACGATGCGATCGTCGGCCGTGGGCGCCGCGAGCGCGATGGGATTGGTGCCGTAGAAGGGCTCGGCGCCGCCATACGGGATGACCATCGGGTCGGACTGGGTGCACGAAAGGCCGATCATGCCGGCTTTAGCGGCCATCTCGGTGTAGTAGCCGATCGCGCCCGTGTGCGACACGTTGGCCACGCCCACAAAACCGATACCGTGCTCGCGCGCCATATCGATAGCACGTTCCATGCCCTCGATGGCGAACGGGTAGCCGCAGCCGTTATCGGCGTCGAGGATACCCGTGCAGGGGCCGGTCTGCGTCCAGGTGACGTTGGGGTCGATCGTCATGCCGCCCTTTGAGATGCGCTCGGTATAGTACTCGACGCGCACCTCGCCGTGGCTGTGCAGGCCGCGTTCAGACGACCAGGCAAGCACCTCGGCCTGAGCCTCGGCATGATCTTCGTGCATGCCGGCCGCCATGAACTTGTTCTTCATCAGTTCTTTGAGCTTGTCACGTGAAACGAGCATTATGACCTCCAGAGCCATATCACAGTAAGTAGAGAGCAAACGAATCGAAACAGGGGGAACGTCGCCTCGGCAGCCGGCAAAGACCTACGCTATTCGGCCACCTTGGTCCCGTCGAAGACCTCGCGGTCGATACCGTCTTCGCCCGCAGCCACCAAAAGGGCGCAGAACACGTCGGAATTGACGTTGAGCGTGGTACGAATAGCAGCGACGATGTACTCAAGGCCGCCCAGGATCGCAACCGCCTGCAGCGGCAAACCAAGCGCAGGAATGAGCATGGTGAGCGAGATCATCGTGGCGCCCGGCGCCACCGCGTTGGCGAGCGAGAGCAGCCATGCGATGACGCACACCATGATGAGTGCAGAGCCCGCGAACTCCATGTCGTACATCTGGGAGACGAATACGGCCGTTACCGCCATGTGCAACGCGGAACCATTGGAATTAAGAGGCACACCCAAGGGAAGCACCAGATCGGCGATGTCTTTACGCAGGCCAATCTTGTTCTTGGCATCTTCCATCTCCATCGGCAGGGTCACTGCGGACGAAATCGTGGCCGCAGCCATAACCGACATCGGCACCATCTTACTCATGAGCCTGGGAATGCTCAGGCGGCAGCGCACGCCCACCACGACAAACCAAGCAAGGGTAAAGACCAGAGTGGCACCAGCAAGCACCAGGATATAGCGACCGATGGCGATGAGCACATCGAAGCCGAGCGAGCCCACCGAGGCCGACACGTAGGCGAAGATGCCGATAGGAGCGACATTCATGACAACTTTGATGATCTCGAGAAGAATCTCGTTGAGGTTGAGAACCCAATCGTAAAC
>CAVDTO010000122.1:3350-5781 GCA_963611895.1 bacterium | reverse complement strand
GCCGCGAGGTGCCCACCGGCGCGAAGACGCAGCCGGCTCTGCCGTGCGTGCGCCGTTCGCACCAAATAAACCCGAATCAACTCGAATGCCGGCCTGCTCAGCGGGCCGGCATTCTACTATGGGCGCATCGCCTGAACACAAAAGAGAGGAGCCCCCATGAGCGGTGTTGCCTTTTGCACCTGCGACGACCTCGCATGCCCGTTCAACCCGGCCAACCACGACAAGGGTTGCACGCCCTGCATCGCCAAGAACCTGCGCGAGCACGAGATCCCGACCTGCCTGTTCTGTGCCATCTCCCCCACCCGGCTCGAGGCCGACGCCGACGAGTGGTCGTGGCAGGCGTTCGCGCGCCACGTAGAGCACTACCTGGGTTCGGACAGCCCACGGATTCCCGCCGGCGAGAATGCTCCCGAGGGCATCAACAAATGCACCGGCTGCGCCAGGAAGGCCGAGAAGAATCCTGGGAAGCACGCCACGGAGCAAGAGCGGTCGGAACCGGACTCTGGACTGGCTCCATTCAGGCCTCGATAGCTCAATGCAAGCCGGAACCGGAGCCCGCACGAACCCATTCGTCCCTGAGCTTGATGACGGCGACAGCGAACGCAATCAAGCGCCCAGTCAACAGACCGCTCCCCGCGCTCTTTGCAAGCAGCAAGAGCACCTTGCGCATAGACAGAAGGAACCCCGCCGGCCCTGAGGGCAGACGGGGTTCCTTCTGAAGTACACCGTTGAATCGCACAGAGGGGAGGGATGCGACTGCAACTCGACGAGGTCGGCTTTTTCATCGCCTGTTACCGGCTCCGTCGTTGAGTACAATATAGTCAACCAAGGCTAACTATTCAATCTCAGCCCCTCGGTTCACAGGCTCTCCATAAGTTAACTAGGGTTTACTACTTGCAATTTATGCTCATGGCGAAGGTACTCGGCTCTAAACGCCGCCCTAACAGCCATCGACATCGCAGCAGTCCAAATGAACAGGCTCTCCCTGCAGCATTAACAGTATCGTCGGAGTCGCGTCTCCATAGGACCCTAGGAAACAATGAGGTTGCTCCTCGTCAGGATTCGGCTCACTCCCCCGCAGCCGCTCCTTACGCCAGCTCCTTGTCCCAGCCGGCCTTGCTGCGGCGCACGAACATCACGACGCACACGATGAGCAGCGGAATGCAGAGGATGAGCTCCTCGATAAGCGCGCCGGTGCCGCTCATGGAGCCGGCGTTGACGAGGATCGTAGGGCTCTGGATCACGCTGTTGGAAGACGAGACCAAGACCATCGCAGCGAGGTTGTTGATGAAATGAATCGCGCAACCGGGAAGGCAGCTGCCGAAGACGATATCGAGCATGTACCAGAGGAACGCCGAGATGAAATACGTTGACGCCATCGCGACCAGCATAAGCGCGCTGGTCTGGCTCCTCACCTCGGGATTGAGGAGATGCATGGACATGAAGAAGAGGCTCACGAGCACGCCGCCTAGGATCGACTTAACGGTCGGGCGCAGATGGTCGCCGCAGGTGCCGCGCAAGACGACGCCGCGGAACATGACCTCTTCCCAGGTGGTCTGCATCCACACGAGAGCGAGCGCCAGCACGATGTTCACCACGATGGGCACGATCCCGATGGTGTTGAGCTGGGTGCCGGAGTCTTCGTAAGGAGTCAGCACGAACGACGCGATGACCGCGCCCAAGATCCAGCAGCCGATGACGAGCGCGGCCACGCGCAGGTCGAACTTGCCCGTGCGGCCAAAGATCAGCTCATGCAAGGTGGTCTTGCAGATGAGCTTGAGCAGATACGCCTGCACCAGGAACGAGAGCGCGAAGCCACCGAACGAGTCGAGCACTTCCGGCAGCCAGGCCCACGATCCCGTGAGGTTGAGCATACCCGTGAGGTTCCCGAAGACGCCCCTGATGAGTTCTCCCACCAGATAGGCGGCCACGAAGAAGATGAGCCACCGCTTTGCGGGCGCCTCGTTGGGCGCCCAGGTTTGCTGGGCCTGAGCCTCAGCTTTTGCCATGTCTTTAGCCATTACGGCCCCTTTCCGGTCAATCGCGCGCACGAACACCCGCGCGCCCGCCCAATTCTAAGCCTTGCGGATAGGCGTCTTTTGACCGAAGGGGTGCAACCGTTCGTTGTATGTCAAAACGTTACATTTGAGCTAACAGTTATACATTCGGCGCGCGCTGGCAACCTAGGAGCTTTCGCGCCCATGCGCCCCAACGGAACCGCACGTATCCTTGCCGTCGCGCGCCTGCCAGCTCGGGGGCTCCCTTGCGCTCGCACGTCCTTGCGGAACCGCATGCACCCCTGCCGCCGCACGTCCTTGCGGAACCGCATGCACCCTTGCCGCCGCACGTAGAGCCGCACGGGAGCTTGCGCAGGCCCGTAGGCTCTTGCGGGACCGTGTGTGCCCCGCAAACGCACACCGGCGCTCGACCC
>CAVDTO010000122.1:0-3340 GCA_963611895.1 bacterium | reverse complement strand
GGCAGCTCGGGGGCTCCCCTGCTCTCGTACGCCAATGCGGGACCGCACGTATCCTTGCCGCCGCACGCCCGGCGCCCCGAGACCTTGCGCGCCCCAACGGGACTGCATGCACCCTTGCCGCCGCACGCATGGCCGCACGGGAGCTCGCACAGGCTCGCACGGCCATGCGGAACCGCGTGTGCCCTACAAATAACACGCCGGCGCTCGACCCTCGCTATGCGTTCTCGGACTTGAAGAACGCCAGCGCGATCGCGCCCGGGCCCACGTGCGTGCCGATCGTGGCGCCGATGAGATGGACCGGGAGCTCGCCCTGCGCGCGGCCCTCCCAAAGTGCGCGGCTGTCGGCGATGTACTTGCGCAGCAGCTTGTCGGAGAGACCGGCATAGCCGAGTGCCAACGGCATGGAAAAATCGATTCCGCCCGCCTGCTCGACCTGCTGGTTCAAGAGGTTTCGGCCGTTCTTGGAGCCGCGTGCGCGCCCGAGCACGACGATCTCGCCGTCCTGCGCCGCAATGACGGGCTTGACCGAGAGCAGCTCGCCCACGGCACCGGCCGCAGCGGAGATGCGCCCACCGCGGCGCAGGTATTCGAGCGTGTCGAGCAGGCCGAGCACGGACACCCGGTCGCGCACGCGCTCGAGCTCGGCTGCGATCTGAGCAGCGGTAAGACCCTCATCAACAAGGCGCAGCGCATATTCCACGAGCACGCGCTCGCCGAGCGTGACGTTATTCGAGTCGACCACGAAGACGTCACCACCGGGCGCCTCGGCAAGAGCGTTCACGGCGCTCTGGTGCGTACCCGAGAGCTTGGAGCCGATCGTGACGATCACAGCGTCGTCGCCCTCCTCGCGCACCGCGCGAATGGCCTCCGCAAACTGATAAGGATTGACCTGCCCGGTCTTGGGCAGGTCATCGCCCTCGACGAGCATCTCGTAAAAGCGCTCGCGCGAAAGGTCCACGCCATCGAGATATACGGTCTGCCCAAAGGTGACCGAAAGCGGCAAGACGACGAGGTTCTCGAACTCGCCAGCCTGAATGTCGCTCGCGGAATCGGTGATGATCTTCACAGCCATGATGTCTCCTTTGATCGGATTGACTTGCTTGTTGATGTGCTAACAACTCATTGGCAAAAGACGTGCTGGGTTTGTTGATAGGTGCTAGATGATTGGAATTTACTGCTGGGTTGCCCGCGAACGATATCGCTTATGACAAGGAACCGCCGGGCTCGCAGGGCGTTGAGCAGATCTCTTGGGCAGGTCTTGTGGACAGCCCCCTAGGGCAGTCCTCTTAATCGGAAATCGCCCTTTGAGTCGTCGGGCCTTAAGGGCACTCCCCTGTTGAGCGAACGCTCCGACTTAACATCAGAGCCGGCTTCGCCTTGCTTGGGCTCACGGGTCCCGTCGTTTCGCAACGGGTCCAGAGCTCGCCGACCTAGCTCCTCGAGATGCCCGAGAGGGAGTCGAGCACCTGGGTGAGCGAGCGGTACATCGCGGCGCGCTCGCCCTCGGTGAGCGCCGAGGAGACCGCGTGCATCACGTAGCCGATGCGCTTGCGCGCCTGCGCAGCAACCTCGCGGCCCGTCTCCGTAAGCGTGACCGGAGCGCGGTAACGCACGTTCTCGGACGTGCCCTCCCCCACGTCAACCATGCCCTCGGCTTCCATACGCGCCAAGGTGCGCGACATCGCCGCCCGGGTGACGCCCGTGGCGCGCGCGAGCTCGGCCGCGGTCATGCCGCACGATGAGCTCGCGAGATAGTAGAGCGCCATGATGTCGGCTCCCTGCAGTCCGAACTTTGCGCTCTCGGCCGCCTTGATGCGCTGCACCTCCTTGGAAAGCGCGGCGATGGTGCCCACGAACTCCTCAAAACGCTCCTCGTCGGTCACGGGATCGGTGCCGTGCGCATCCATGCAGCCTCCCTGCAGTCAGTAGTTGTTAACGGATAAGCATCTTAACGGCTCAGCAACGCCACGCAAGCCGCGTGAGCGCACCCACAGGATTTCCAAAGGAACGCAAAAGGCCCCGCCACCTTGAGCGCGCCAGACGTTCGCGCCAAGGCAGCGGGGCCGTATCCCGCGCAGAGCATTTACGTGCCAAGCGCGGGGAGTCGCCAACTGCAGCTATTTGCGGTGCTTGATGAGGTGCCCGCCGATGTGCCTGCGCCCGCCCGAGACCGGGTGCACGAACACCTGCGCATGCGGGCCCGCGTCCTTGACCTCCTGGGGCAGATGCGAGTACTTCTTCTCGAAGTTCTCCTCGAACATCGCAGCCAGGTTGTGCGCGGCCTCGTCGTAGCGCGCGGCGCTCTGCCAGTGCTGGCGCGGCACGAGGATGCCGTCGGGCACGCCGTGGCACGACGTGGGGATGTCCACGTTGAAGATGTCGTCGTGCACGAACTCCGAATCCTCGATCGTGCCGTCAAGCGCGCGGGCCACCAGGGCGCGCGTGTAGGCGAGCTCGATGCGGTGCCCCACGCCGTAGCCGCCACCGATCCAGCCCGTGTTCACCAGGTAGACGCGCGTGTTGCCGTCCGAGATGCGGTCGCCGAGCATCTTGGCGTAGACCATCGGGTCGAGCGGCATGAACGGCTCGCCAAAGAGCGAGGAGAACGTGGGCGTGGGCTCGGTGATGCCCTGCTCGGTGCCGGCCACCTTGGCGGTGAAGCCGGTGACGAAGTGGTACATCGCGGCCGCGGGCGTGAGGCGCGAGATGGGCGGGAGCACGCCGAACGCATCGCAGGTGAGGAACAGGACGACGCTCGGAACGCCGCCCATGCCCTTGGTCCACGCGTTGGGGATGTGCTCCACCGGGTAGGCCACGCGCGTGTTGCGCGTGAGCGAGGTGTCGTTGTAGTCGGGGGCGCGGTCCTCGTCCAAGATGACGTTCTCGCAGAGCGCGCCAAAGCGGACGGCGTTGTAGATCTCGGGCTCATGGAAGAAGTCGAGCCCCTCGCACTTGGCGTAGCAGCCGCCCTCGATGTTGAAGATGCCCATGTCGGACCAGCCGTGCTCGTCGTCGCCGACGAGCAGGCGCGTGGGATTGGCCGAGAGCGTGGTCTTGCCGGTGCCCGAGAGGCCGAAGAACACGGCCGTCTCGTGCGTGATGGGGTCCATGCTCGCCGAGCAGTGCATGGGCAGCACATCATCCTCGGTGGGGAGCAAGAAATTCATGACGCTGAAGATGGACTTCTTGATCTCGCCGGAGTAGCCGGTGCCCGCCACGAGGATCATGCGCTCGGCGAAATCGATGATGACGGCCGCACCGGAGTTGACGCCGTGCGTTGCCGGGTCGCAGGTGAACCCGGGTGCGGCCACGACGGTAAAGTCGGGCTCGCCAAAGCGGG
>CAVDTO010000121.1:0-5808 GCA_963611895.1 bacterium | reverse complement strand
TCGATGATCTCATCGGTGGTAAGCTTAGCCATTTCTAAGTCCTTTCGGTTTCCGCGCGTCTGTGCGCGGAGATCTTAAAACGAAAACCGTGGCGCGCGGTGCGCCTCGGGTTTGCGACGCGGACGTCGCGGATGAAGACGGCTGTTAGGCTGCCTTCTGCTCAGACACCTGCTGGATGGAGCGGGCGAGACCGGAGGAAACGCCGTTGACGCAAACAGCGATGTCGCGGGCGAAACCGTTGATGAGGCCGGCGATCTGGCCGAGGAGCTGGTCCTTGGTGGGAAGATCGGCGATAGCCTTGACGTCGTCGGCAGAGACGGCCTTTCCGTCGGAAATACCGCCCTTGATCTCGAGGACGCCCTTGGACTTCTCAGCGAACTCCTTGAGCGCCTTGGCGGCCTCGACCGGCTCGTTCTCGTAGAACACGTAAGCGACCGGACCGGTGAGAAGCTCGGTGATCTCGGGCTGCTCCTGGTTCTTGAGAGCGATCGCGGCGAGGTTGTTCTTGTAGACCTTCATCTCGGCGCCGGCCTCGCGGAGCTGATGACGGAGCTCCTGAGCCTGCTTGACCGTCAGACCGTTGTAGTTGACGACGAACAGACCGGCGTTGTCCTTGATGCGACCCTCGATCTCTGCGACCTTGTCGATTTTGTACTGCTGGGGCATGAATTGCACCTCCTCGTTTTCTTCTCGGGCACCAGCCGCCACAAGGACGTGACGGGGACTTGCCCAAAAAGAAAGCCCCCGCGCTGCATAAGAGCGACGGGGGCGAGAAGACAATCTGCTCGACCACCTCGGCTGGCGGGAATTCCCATTAAGCCTTGCGGGCGAACCCGCGCGGCGCCGGCTGTCTCTGGCAGCGGTTAGTGCGTTTAGCAAATGGCATTATGGCGGCGCGGGCGGGCGAGGTCAACGTGCGGGAGGGCTTGCACACAATTCCCCCACCGCATGGCCCGCGGCCAGAAGCAGAAACGGTCGCCTGTTCCAAACGAGAAGCGTCGCTTGCCGCAAACACGCACGAGGCTTTTGCCTGCAGAACGCGGGCGGGCGACGCTCTCGCGCCCTGCCCACCCGCGCCGGCCGCACGATTCGGCCATAGGAGCACCGTCTACAAGGCTGTCGAACGCGCCTCTCCCCTACTTGGCCAGGCGGCCCTCGACCGCGAGCTCGACGCACTTGTAGGCGCCGTCGTAGATTCCGATGCGGTTGGCGTCCTCGATGCGGTCGCACATCGTGGCGATGAGCGAGCGGTCGGCCTGGAAGGAGCCGAGCATGCCGAGGACCTCGGCGGTGTCGTCGATCTCGTAGGTGCCGTCGCCCACCTCGGCCGCGCGGATGGCGCCCCAGGCCTCGTGGCCGCCCACGCGGTGGATCATGAGCTTGGGAACGGGATAGAAGCTGAACTCCGAGGGCTTGGTGATGAGCACGTCCGAGGCGCGCATGAGCAGGTTGGAGCTGTAGACGGCGGCGAAGATGTCGTCGTCGCAGAAGGCGTGGACGCCGCTCACGTCCTCGGTGAGCGCGCGGGTGGCGAAGGCGCGGGTCTCGGCAAAGTCGTCGAAGTGCAGATGCGCGGCCTCGGCCAGGCCGTCGACCTTCTTGGCAAGCTCCTTCCAGACCTTGCGGTGGTCGCCCACGTTCACGAAGAGCACGGCCTCGCCGCGGCGCACATAGGGCAGGAGCTTCTCGCAGATGGCACGGAAGAGGTCTGCCTGGGCGCCGGCGCCGCCCACAGAGAGCAGATAGCGCACGGGGCCGCCGCCAAGCACGCGGTTGCGGCGGGCGGCACAGTCTGCCTCGATGTTCGCCACGAGCTCGTGGTCCACGTAGTGGCCGGTGTAGGCGATGGCCTCATCGGGCATGGGCGAGAGGGCATGGCCCTCCCACATGCCGCGCAGCTGCTTGTAGCCCAGGTAGGCGCCGGGCGTCTGCACGGTGTGGATGGAACCCTCGGCCAGGTGGAGCGCCATGGGCCAGTTGTCGGGGATGGCGTTGACCACGTGCGTCATGCCGGCGTGCACCGCAGCCTGGCTCGGCCAGGCATGGGTGCCCACGTAGGGGGTGTCGCGCGGGAGGTCGCGGAAGAGCGGCACGCAGAGCTCGGCGTTCTTTTGGTCGCCAGCGTTGTAGGAGAGCTTCTTGAAGCCCTCGGAGTTGAGCGGCTCCCACACCAGCGCGTTAAAGGGCGGCACCGCCTGGGAAAGACGCGAGCCCATGGAGTAGAGCTTGTTCTGGTAGGCGATGACCTTGGATCCCGTGGAGCCGGAGAAGCTCGCGAGGTCAAACCAGTAGGGGGTGTAGCCCATGGCGCGGGCGGCGCTGGCCATGGCCATGCTGATGCGGTAGTGGCCAAAGCCCATGCGGATGTTGCCCACGATGAAGGGCTTGCCCGCGGCGCCCTCCACCGTGCGGAAGGTCTTCGGGGCGGCCGGCTGGGCCGCGGCGTCAGCCGCGAGGTCCAGTGCCGGGGCCTCCTCGCCCGCGAGCACGAGATTGCGCACGCCGAGAATGCCGCCGATGGCCGGGGTCTCGGCGGCCGTGAGGTGGTAGACCGTCTGCGAGTCGTCGCCGAACTTCTTGATGAACTTCTCCTTGCCGTGGCACGCCTTCTCGTAGACCTTGGGGTCCTGCTCGTTGCCGAAGACGCTCGCCGCCCTATCCTGACCGTTCGCCATCTCGCTCTCCTTTGACGCATTGGCACTGTGATAGCTTGACTATCAATCTGATAGCCAGACTATCAACGAGTGAAAGGCCGTCAAGTGAGCACGCAGACCAAAACCGGCGAACGGCACCAAACGAGCGGTGAGAGCGCAGCGCTCGACCCGGCGAACCTCTCCCCGCGCGACGAGGCGATCGTCTCGTGCGCGGCCGAGGTCTTCTTGGAGCGCGGCATCGCGAACGTCAAGATGACCGAGATCGCGGACGCGGCGCAGGTGGGCGTGGCCACGCTCTACAGGCGCTTCTCCACCAAGACCGACCTCGCGATCCTTGCCGCCACGGCGCTATGGCGCCGCATCAACGACGAGATTCGTGCGCTCATGGCCTCGCGCGACTTCCACGAGCTCGACGGCATCGGCCGGCTCGACTGCCTCATGCGGTCGCTCCGCGACACCTATCTCAAGCGCGCCGACTTCATGTGCTTCTTGGACGAGTTCGACCACCTGCTCGTGGCCGAGAAGGTGGAGCCCGCGCGGCTTGCCGCCTACGGGGCCGAGGTCGACTCGTTCTACCCCGTGTTCGAAAGCGCCTATCGCTTGGGGCTCGACGACGGCTCCGTGACCTGCACGGTCGACTTCCGCGTCTTCTACAGCGCGCTCGCGCACGCGCTCACTAGCACGGCGCAGAAGCTCGCGCGCGGCGAGGTCATCCCCTCGGACGACTTCGGCAACGTGCGCAGCGAGCTCGACTGCCTGATCTTCATGGCAACCTGCGCGCTCACGAGCACACAGGCGCAGCAGGCACAGCAGGCGTAGAGGACGCGGCCGGACGCGCAAGTCGAAAAGCTCGGCAGCTGACAGCCCGTCTCACCGCAGGCCGAGGCCAGTGTCCGCGACCCGCACAAAGCAAGGAACACAGCGGCGCACGCCGCTCGCAAGCAAGGAGGATGCAAGCAATGGGCAAGAAGAACGAGGGCGCAAAGCGCACCGGCAACGAGCGCAACCTGCGCCTGTTCGCCGTGGGCCAGCTCGGCTGGGCGATTCTTTCGGGCGTGATCAGCAACTGGCTCGTGTACTACTACATGCCGAGCGAGACGATGCTCTCGCAGGGAATGAAGGTCTTCATCACCCAGGGCGTGGTCTTTGCGGGCCTCACCGTCATCGGGTGCATCACGGCGTGCGGACGTTTGCTCGATGGCTTCATCGGGCCCTTCATCGCGTCCAAATCGGACTCGTGCAAAAGCCCGCTCGGCCGGCGCATCCCGTTCATGCGCTTTGCGGCGGTGCCCTTCGGCATCATGACGGTCGTGGTGTTCATCTCGCCCGTGGACGGCGAATCGGTCGTCAACAACATCGCGCTCTTCGTGAGCCTCATGCTCTTCTATATCTCGCTCGCGATGTACTGCACGCCCTTTAACGCGCTCATTCCCGAGCTCGGCCGCAGCCAAGAGGACCGCATCAACCTCTCCACGTACATCTCGGTGACCTACTTCATCGGCACCGCGATGGCCTACCTCGTCACCGCCGTCGACAGCCTGCTCGAGCCGGCCCTTGGCGCCGTCTGGTCGTTCCGCGCCACGGTGGGCGTGCTCGCCGTGATCGCCATCGTCTGCATGCTCGTGCCCGCGTTCTGCATCAACGAGAAGGAGGCCTGCGGCGAGGCCGTGCCCTCCTCCACCCCCATGGGCAAGTCGGTGGCGCGCACCTTCAAGAACCGCAACTTCCAGGTCTTTGAGGCCTCCGACATCCTGTATTGGATCTCGATCACCATGTTCCAGACGGGCCTGCCCTACTACATCACCGAGCTCATGGGTTTCGATGACTCCATGACCTTCGTGCTCTTCGCCCTCATGACGCTGGTGTCGCTCGTCTTCTACGCGCCGGTGAATATGCTCGCCAAGCGCATGGGCAAGAAGAAGCTCGTCGTGTTCGCGTTTTTCTTCTTCTGCATCGCCTTTGCCGTCACGAGCGTGTGCGGGCAGTTCGGCATCCCTTCGCTGGTATGGGGCGTGGCCGTGGCCGTGCTTGCCGCCATCCCGATGGCCGTGCTGGGGATCCTGCCGCAGGCGGTCCTTGCCGACATCGCCGAGGCCGACGGCATCGAGCATGGCGAGAAGTGCGAGGGCATGTTCTATGCGGCGCGCACCTTTAGCATGACGCTCGGCCAGACCCTGGCCATGATCCTCTTTACCTCGATCTCGACCACCGGGCAGTCGGGCTACCGCGCCACGGCGCTCGTGGCCACGGCGTTCTGCCTGGTGGCGGCCGTAATCTTCACGCGTTATCGCGAGAAGAGTGTGCTTGCGACCATCGGGGCGAACGCAGCGGAGTAGCGGCTACGGCGGAGCGGCGGCAGGCGGGCAGCGGCGGGCGGTCGGACGGATTCGGACGGGTTCGGACTGGCGAACAACGACAGGTGGCCAACAGGTTCGGACGGGCCGCCGCGAACGCTCGGGTGCACGGCGCTCACCAAGAAAGTCGAAGGGCGACGCCCTCGGAAGCAGCCCTCGGCTATTACCCACCCCAGCAACAGTACGACGACACGGCACATAACAGCAGGCTAAGGAGAAACCATGCGAGCAGAGATCGCACTCAAGATCGAATACACGGCAGACGGGCAGGCGCACAGCGCCGAGGTCAATGCGGCAGGGCGCTCCGCGGCCGCAGGCGAGGTTACGGAGCTCGGGCTCTCAACCTGGCGCGAGGGCGGCACCTGGCGCGTAAAGGTCAAGCCCGCGCGCGAGGTCACGGTCACCTCCATCGTGGCCACGCTTGCCTGCGACGTCCGCGGCGCCGAGAGCATCTACCTCAACGGATACGAGTCGTGGACCGACAGCCGCGAGCGCAGCCCCTGGGCCCGTATGCCCGGACTCAGCCGCGTGCCGCGGCCGCTCGTGAGGAGCTACAACCTCGATTGGGCGGGCGATTACCGCTTCACCCGCGCCGACCCGCTGCCCGGGCGCCAGCACGGCTTTACCTACGGCTATTTGCGCTACGCCGAGAACGTGCTGTTCTTTGGCTCGCTCAACGACAACGACGGCTTTACCACCATCCGCGAGAACGCCTACAAGAACCAGGTCATCTTTGAGAAGGAGCCGCCGGCATGCGCGCTTGCCTCAGGCGAGGAGCGCGAGCTCATGGGCCTGTACGC
>CAVDTO010000120.1:0-5822 GCA_963611895.1 bacterium | reverse complement strand
TTACTGACGGGTGCGGGACCATCCGCTGCCAGCACGGCGTCATCCCCGTGCCCGTGCCGGCCACGCTCAACATCTGCATGGCCCACGGCCTGCCGCTTTCTTCGTGCGAGGTAGAAGGTGAGCTGATCACGCCCACGGGCGCGGCCATCGTTGCTGCGCTCGAGCCGGAGTTCATCCTGCCGGAGCGCTACGTGGTGGAGGCCGTGGGTCTCGGCGCCGGCAAGCGCACCTACGAGCGTCCGTCCATCTTGCGCGCGATGTTCATTCGCGAGCAGCCCCGGGTGCGCCCGGTTGGCCGGAGCGAGGGCTACGGTTCCGAGGCTTTGCAGGCGCCGCACGGTGCCGGCTCAATGCGCCCTGCTGCCACCGAGCCGTCGTTCTCGGCAAGTGCCGAGCCGCGGCGCGCGCAGGGCGGCGCTGCCGTTTCATCCTGCATCGCTGACGCTACCCATGTTGCCGAGCCCCAGCGCGCAGTCGGCACCCCTGGGCTCTCAATCGAGACCGACGCTCCTGCCGCGGTCGTCAAGCTCGAATGCGAGATCGACGACGCCGCGCCCGAGGTACTCGCCTACGCGGCGGAGCGCCTGCGCGAGTCCGGCGCCCGCGAAGTCCACTGGCTGCCGGCCTACTGCAAAAAGGGCCGCCCGGCCTGGCAGCTCCAGGTAATCTGCGCCGAGGCGGACGTGGAACCGCTGCAGAACATCGTCTTTGCCGAGACCACCACCAACGGCATCCGCCGTCAGCGCATGGAGCGCACCTGCCTTGAGCGACGCTTCGAGCGCGCGGCGACGCCGTGGGGCGAGGTCTCCGTAAAGGTCGCCACGCTCCCCAACGGCGCGGAGCGCCGCGCTCCCGAGTACGAGGACTGCGCGCGCCTCGCCCGCGAGAACGGCATTCCGCTGCAGCGCGTCATGCAGGCTGCGCTCAACCAGGGGTAGGGCCTTTGAGAGTGGGCGGGCGGTCGCGCGGTTGAACGGTCGGGCGGTTGAGCGGTCGGGCGGCTGCGCCGACGCGGCTCTCCCGGCGCCCTGCCCAAGGCCTGGCTGCTATTTGAATAGGGGAGATGCCAGGCTAACCTCGTCATCTCTCCCAATTCGTCCCGCATCCTGGCGTCCCGTTGCCGCCGCTTTGCGTGAATGGCCTGCCGTATCCGGCGCTTCGCCCGGCCGGTTTTGATGGACAATGGACGGGTCTTTCGCTCTCTAGAAAGGATCAGCCCATGAAGTTCCTCATCGCTTCCGATATCCATGGCTCGGCCTACTGGGCCGAGCGCCTCATGCGCGCCATCGACGCCGAGCAGCCCGACCGCGTGTTGCTCCTCGGCGACATCCTCTACCACGGCCCGCGCAACGACCTTCCGCGCGACTACGCGCCCAAGCGCGTGATCCCGCTGCTCAACGGCATCGCGGAGAAGATCGTCGCCGTGCGCGGCAACTGCGACGCCGAGGTCGACCAGATGGTGTTGAGCTTCCCCGTCATGGCCGACTTCGCTCCCGTGTTCGACGAGACGGGCCGCGAGCTCTTCCTCACGCACGGCCACGTTTTCGGCGCCGGCATGCACAACTCCGTCGACAACGCGCCCGCGATCCCCGCGGGTTCGGCGCTCGTGTACGGCCACACGCACGTCAAGGTCAACGAGGAATCGGCGACGCACCCCGGCCTCTGGCTCTTCAACCCGGGCAGCGTCTCCATCCCCAAGGACGGCACGCACAGCTACGGCATCTACGAGGACGGCACGTTCCGCCACGCGATCTTGGAGGAGGAGTAACGATGGGCGAGGTCCAGTCTGCGGGCGAGGGCCAGGCTACGTCCGAAGTTCGAGCCGAGAACGAAGGACGGATCGCGGCTGCGGTCCAGGCCGAGAGCGAGCCTCAGACGGCGACTGCGTCTCAAGATGAGGCCAAGCCCGTTGCCGGCGCTCAAAATCCGACCGACTCCCAGCCCCAAGAGTCCCGCAACCCCAAGACCCTCGCCGACGCACGCGAGGAGCTGCAGCACCTGGTCGAGACCATCTGGCGCCTGCGCCAGCCCGACGGTTGCCCGTGGGACCGCAAACAAACGCACGCGAGCATCGCCAAGAACATGATCGAGGAGGCCTACGAGGCCGTCGACTGCATCGAGGCAAACGACACCGCTCACCTGCGCGAAGAGCTCGGCGACGTGCTTATGCAGGTGGTGCTGCACGCGCAGATCGCGGCCGACGCGGGCGAGTTCACCCTGGCCGACGTGGCGCACGACATCGACGCCAAGCTCATCCGCCGGCACCCGCACGTGTTCGGCGAGGCCGACGCCTCGGACGCCGACGAGGTCCTCAAGATTTGGGAGCAAGTCAAGCTCGAGGAAAAGGCCGCGCGCCCCGCGGAGGGCCTGCTCGACAGCGTGCCCACGCACCTGCCGGCGCTCATGCAGGCGCAGAAGGTCTCGCGCAAGGCGGCAGCTGTCGGGTTTGAGTGGGAGCGCGTCGAGGACGTGTGGGAGAAGGTCGAGGAGGAGCGCGCCGAGTTCGAGCAGGAGAAGCCCGGCACTGATGCGCGCGCTCTCGAGTTCGGCGACCTGCTGTTCGCGCTCGTGAACGTGGCGCGCCTGGAGGGCATCGATGCCGAGAGCGCCCTGCGCGCGAGCACGGCCAAGTTCCGCCGCCGCTGGGCCGGCATGGAGGCCATGGCGGCAGGCGAGGGCGAGCAGCTGGAAGAGCTTTCGACCGCCGAGCTCAACGACCTCTGGAACCGCGCAAAGGCCGAGGAGCATTAATTGAAGTGCCGCCCGTCTTTGGGCGTGCAGCTCCACGCACATTGTTGAATCGGGGACCCCGCCCGAACGTTTGCCGCTGAGGTGAGCGGCCGGGCGGGGTCTTTGCTGCAGGCTCGGTGGGGGGCGTTGAATTGCAGAGGGCGTCGAGCGGTACGGACTCCCGCAAGCTTGCCGCTCGCTTCGCAGCTGATCGCTCCCGCCTCACTCCAAATCTCCCGCAAAATATTTGTATCCCACGGTTAACTTAGGGCATAATGCAAAAAGTGCGATGCGGCTAACTTGTGCGCGAATGGGACGCGCCGGCTCGTCGCCGTCCTGAAACCCGCTGATCGATAGGGAGACAACATGAGCGAAATCATCGACGTTTACGGCCGCGAGGTCCTGGACTCCCGTGGCAACCCCACGGTCGAGGTCGAGGTCACCCTCGACGACGGCTCCTTCGGCCGCGCGATGGTGCCCTCCGGCGCGTCCACGGGCGCGTTCGAGGCGTGCGAGCTGCGTGACGGCGACAAGGGCCGCTACCTGGGCAAGGGCGTGACCAAGGCCGTCGACCACGTGAACAAGGAGTGCGCCGAGGCCGTCCTCGGGCTCGACGCCACCGACCAGCGCGGCGTCGACGCGGCCCTCATCGCCGCCGACGGCACCCCCAACAAGACCAACCTCGGCGCCAACGCCATCCTCGGCGTGTCGCTCGCCGTGGCCCGCGCCGCCGCCGAGTCGTGCGGCCAGAGCCTGCACCAGTACCTGGGCGGCGTCAACGGCCACCTGCTGCCCACCCCGATGATGAACATCCTCAACGGTGGCGTGCATGCCGACAACAACGTGGACTTCCAGGAGTTCATGATCATGCCCGTGGGCGCCCCGAGCTTTGCCGAGGGCCTGCGTTGGTGCGCCGAGGTCTACCACACCCTCAAGGGCGTGCTGCACGAGGCCGGTCTCGGCGGCGGCGTGGGCGACGAGGGCGGCTTTGCCCCCAACCTCAAGACCAACGCCGAGCCGTTCGAGTACATCACCAAGGCCGTTGAGCTGGCCGGCTACAAGCCGGGCGAGGACTTCATGTATGCCATGGACCCGGCGTCCACCGAGTTCTACAACGCCGAGACCGGCATGTACGAGCTCAAGGGCGAGGGCGTGGAGTACACCTCGGCTCAGATGGTCGACTACTGGGAGAACCTCGTGAACACCTACCCAATCATCTCGATCGAGGACGGCATGGCCGAGGAGGACTGGGACGGCTGGGTGGAGCTCACCCGTCGCATCGGCAACAAGGTGCAGCTCGTGGGCGACGACCTGTTCGTCACCAACACCGAGCGCCTCAAGAAGGGCATCGAGCTGGGCGCCGCCAACGCCATCCTCGTCAAGGTCAACCAGATCGGCACCCTCACCGAGTCGCTCGAGGCCATCGAGACCGCCAAGGAGGCCGGTTACGCCTGCATCGTCTCGCACCGTTCGGGCGAGACCGAGGACTCCACCATCGCCGACCTCGTGGTGGGCGTCAACGCCGGCCAGATCAAGTCGGGCGCTCCCTGCCGCTCCGACCGTATTGCCAAGTACAACCAGCTCGTGCGCATCGAGGACGAGCTCGGCGAGAGCGGCAAGTACGCCGGCAAGGCCGCGTTCTACAACATCCGCTAGGAGAACGAACGCGGGCGGTGCGCGCTAAGGGCTAGACGCTAGGGCCAGAGACCGCCTCGGCGTCTCGTAGGTAAACCCATCAACAAAGGCGGCCGCTCACATAGTTGGGCGGTCGCCTTTTTGTGTTCGATATGGTTTGGCGGGCGTGCTGTGGAGCGTGCTACCAATCGCTCTGCCTGCGCAAATTTACCCTTTGTACAGGCGGGTCTCTTTGTCTCCGACGGCTGTCCCCGCAATGCCCTGGCGTCACGTGCGCTCCGTCGCTTCGCGTGGCGCGCGTCCTTCGCGGCATGGTTGAGTGCCGGCACGTGCGCGCTTTCGGCATTCTGGGTTAAGGGGTCGGGTTGCGGCGGGGCGCGGGGCGGCGTGTGGTATAACTGAACCGCGCAATCAAACCTCAATCGCACAAGGCGCACATGGAAACGTATTCTCAAAATTCTGGATATTCCCGCGGTTCCGCGGTCAGCCTCGGTAGCGCTCGTAGGCCGGTTTCGTACGGCTCGTCGGAGTCCGCTCGGACGGCGGCCACGGCGTCGCGTGCGAGCGAGTCTGCTGCTGCGTCTCGCTTTGTTGCAGCTTCTGCAACGGCAACGGCGGGCACCGTCGGCGGGTCTTCCTTTGGCCGCGCAGCGGCCGGCGTCCGCAGCGTTCGCCCGCGCACGACCGACGGCGAAAACCGCTCTTGGACGCCCCGTTCCGCCACCTATGGGAGCAAGGATTACGCGCCCTCTAAGGGCGGCTCCGCACGCATGGGCGCCGTCGCCGGCAAGGCCGCCGGTGCGCTCTCCGGCGTGCTCGGAATCTTCGGCAGCGTCAAGCGCTCGGCCGGCAGCACGGACGGCTCCGGCTCCGGCTCGCCCTCGGACGGTTCGCCCTCCGGCTTCTCGCGCAAGACCAACTTCATGCGCTATGCGAGCGACGGTCCCGTGACCCAGGCCATCTGGCGCTACACGACCGGCCCCTTTAAGAAGGTCGCCATCGCGGTCCTCGTGGCCGTCGTGCTCGTGTGCCTGTACGGCCCGGTGCGCGACTGGTACGTGGCGCAGCGCTCGGGCGAGGTGCTCGCCCAGCAGGTCGCCATCTGCAAAAAGTACAACAAGACGCTCGAAGAGGATGTCTCGTATCTCCTCTCGGAGGAGGGCGTCAAGGACGTCGCGAACAAGCGGCTCGACCTCGTGCTCCCCGGCGAGAAGAAGCTCAACGTGGTGGATGACAGCTCCAAGAGCTCCAGTTCCAGCTCGTCTTCGAACTCGGGCGAGTGCACCGTCAAGACCACGGAGGAGATCGAGAAGGAGCTCGCGGCCGTCGTGACGGACGTGCCGTGGTACAAGAGCATGCTCGACACCGTGTTCGGCTTTACGGGCGTCGTGGGGCAGACCAGCACCGCGTCGCAGAGCTAGGAGGGCCTTGTGTCCAACCCCAAGCAGACCTATAGG
>CAVDTO010000119.1:0-5876 GCA_963611895.1 bacterium | reverse complement strand
GGGGCGCGCAGTGAGCGCGTGCTGCCGTGCGCTCTGTTGAGTCGGCTGCTCGGCCCGGTCGGCCCGGTCGGTGACGATTCCGATGGAAAAATCTTCGCGCTCGGCTTGTTGCTCGCCCGGTGGGGTAGAGTTTACTTAAGTTAACAAGGAGGTCCCACTATGGCGCCCATCGATATCGTCGTTCTCGTCCTCATCGGCATCGCCTTTGCGGCCGTGTGCGTGCGCATGTACCGCAAGGGGTCGTGCGCCGACTGCGCCCAGGGCGGCTACTGCACCGGGCATTGCTCGAACGGCAAGAAGGGCGCGGGCCTGTTCGGCCGCAAGAAAAACGCCGCGCCGGCAACCTGCGCCGCGCTCAAGGGCGTGGACAAGGTCGCGGAGGAGCTCTCCCGCGGCGTCAAGTAGGGGAGTGGGGCGAGCCCGTCGGGGATGGCTCGCGGTGAGCGGGCCGCCGGCTGCGGTTCGTGAATCTCTGGAATCGCACTGCCCTCAGTTCCGGTAGGGCATAGAGAAGTGCCTGAACGCGGTTATGCGCGTCGCGCAAGGTGCCGTCCATCCTTACCATAAACGGGGTCGCGCCCCTTGCTGCCGCATGCCCCAATTTGTTCGCTTAATCAGTCGCCCGCCTTCAGTTCCGCGCGGGCGATCTCCATAAAGGTCTCGATCGGCTTCCAGCGGAGCTCCGCCTGCGGGGTGGCGAACTTGATCTGGTACGAGGCGTCTTTTCCGAGTTTGTAGAGCTTGAGCCCGCGCTTTTGAGCGGGCGTGGCCGTGGCCTCCACCAGGTTGATGGGGCTCAGGCTCGCGCCCACGCCGCAAAGGGCAAGGCCGAGCAGGGTCTCCATGTTGGAGGAACGCACACGCACCTGCGGGGCAAAGTTCGCCTGCGAGAGGAGCCGGAGCGCGAGCTCGCCCGTGATGTCCTCGGGCGGGCCGAGCACGAAGGGGCACGCGGCCACGGGCGAGAGGTCCCCCTGGGCGAGCGGCTCCTCGATCGCGGCGGGGTCGATGCCGCACGCGCGCAGGAGCGCGGTGCTCGCCAAAAGCGCCACGCGCTCCTCGTAATAGTCGAAGAACTCTATGCCGCGCAACGGGTGCTCAAAGCCGGCGATCGCCAGGTCGATCTCGCGCTTGGCGAGCATCTCGCCAATCTGCTCGTTCGAGCCCTCGCGGATGTCGACGTCGATGTTGGGGTAGACGCGCGAGAACCGCGCAAGGACGCTCGGCAACAGCACGCGCCCGCGCGTGTGCGCGATGCCGATGCGGAGCGTGCCCGCCTGCTCGGCGGACGACCCTCCGAGCTCGCGCGCCATCTGGTCGAGGTCGTTCTGCACGGTAACGGCGTGCGCCAAGAAGGTCTCGCCCTCGTGGGTGAGCGCAAGCGGCGTGGAGCGCACCACGAGCGTGCAGCCGAGTTCCTTCTCGAGCGCGGCCACGTGTGCGCTCAGCGTCTGCTGGGTTATGTGCAAGCGGCGCGCCGCCGCGGTGAAGCTCCGCTCTTCGGCAAGCGCGCGCATGTAGGCAAAGCTCTGGAGATTCATGATTCGGGCTCCTTTGGTGAACGCCAAGCGCCGCAGCAAGCGGGCGGAAACGGTGCGTCGTGCCCGCGTTGTTTGTGCGTTAACCCTACAAACATAGGCTGTTACACACACTGATAATAACAGTTTGAACTTGAGCATGGCTCCGCCCATAGTGGTGAGCGGAATAACGGCGGTACAGCTTCAAGCGCCGCCGATCCGTTGCGCAGGGAAGCGAGGACCCATGTCTCTAGAAGCCGCCGTCTTGATCGCATTTTGCGCCGAGCTCGTGGCGTGTGTGGCGCTCTCGCTCCCCATTCCCGTTGCGCTCATCATCGGTCTGGTACTGTTCTGCGCTTACGGCGTGCGCCGCGGGCGCGGCCTGCGCGAGCTTGCGCGCCTGGCTGCAGACGGCGTCGCCACCGCTAGGGGCGTGATCGTGGCCATGGTGCTCATCGGCGTGCTCACGGCGTTCTGGCGCGCCTCGGGCACGGTGGCCCAGATCGTTCTCGTGGCCTCGCCGTTCGTCACGCCCGCCGCAGCTCCGCTCGCCACGTTCGTGCTCACGGGCATCATGTCGTTTCTCACGGGGACCTCGTTCGGCACGGCGGCCACCATGGGCGTGGTGTGCATGACCATGGCCAAGTCGATGGGCGCCGACCCGCTCCTCATCGGCGGGGCGATCCTCTCGGGCGCGTACTTCGGCGACCGCGTGAGCCCCATCTCCACGAGCGCACTTTTGGTGCGCGTGGTCACGGGCACGGACCTGGCCGGTAACTTCCGCGCCATGATGCGCTCCGCCGCGGTGCCGCTGGCGGCGGCCGTTGCGGTCTATGCCCTGGGTGGTGCGCTCGGGCCGCATGCTCAGGCGGCCGGCGCCGCGGGTGGCGCCACGGCAGCGCTCGCGGCCTACTTCAATCAGGGCATGATCGCGCTCGTTCCGGCCCTGCTCATCTTGGTTCTGCCGCTCATGCGCGTGAGCGTCAAGGGCGCCATGGGCGCGAGCATCGTGGCTGCCGCGGCCGTGTGCCTCTTCGTGCGGGGCATCGCGCCCGCGGACCTTGCAGCGTACGCCGTCTTCGGCTTTGCGGCCGGCGATGCCTCGGTGGCCCAGCTCATGGACGGCGGCGGGCTCGTCTCCATGGTCAACGTGGTGGTCATCGTGAGCATCTCGTCGAGCTATGCGGGCATCTTCAAGGGAACGGGCCTGCTCGACGGCGTGCGCGACCATATTTCGGGCCTGGCCAGGCGCGTCACTCCGTTCGGTGCCGTGCTCGCGGTCTCGATCCCGGCGTCGATGGTCGCCTGCAACCAGACGCTCGGCATCATGCTCTCGCACCAGCTCTGCGCCCACGTGGAGCCCGATGCCCGTGCTCTCGCGCTCGACCTCGAGGACACGACCGTGGTTGTATCGCCCCTCGTACCCTGGTCCATCGCCTGCTCGGCGGTCGTGACCATGTGCGGCGCGCCACACCTCTGCTTTGCCACGGCGTTCTACCTGTGGTGCATCCCGGCGTGGCGCCTGGGTTGCGCCCTCGTCAAGCGCCATCGCGAGGAGCGCGCGGCCGCTCGCGTGGTGGCGGGCTGTTAGGGGGCGAGTCGGACCCTTGGGCAGCGCTCGCCCCGGCGAGCTTTAGCGGCGCGTTCTGCTCGGCAGCTCCGGCGTAGACGCGCGCGGACGTGCCGTGAGCCAGGTCCCGTTCGAGTCCGCGCCTGCGAGCCATCCTCCCGGGCTCGCAGGCCGCCCGCCCCACGCGCTTGCGCGGTTGTGTACCGCATCTGCCGCTCGCCCAACGCGCTGCGGTCGGCGCCCGGGTTTGGGGTATCGTTACCCCTTGATGTAACCCGATACCCCCGAACGGAGGCGCTCCCATGGGCTCTGCGCGCGTGACCATGAAAGACATAGCTGCCGAACTCGGCGTTTCCATCAACACCGTGCACAAGGCCGTCTCGGGCAAGGCGGGGGTGAGCGAGGCCCTGCGCGCCAAGATCGTGGCCAAGGCCGACGAGATGGGCTACCACCGCAACGCCGCGGCCTCCAACCTGCGCCGCAAGGAGTCGCGCGTGATCGCGTGCCTGCCGAGCGCCGCGCACGAGGGCAGCTACTTCTATTCCTACCTGTGGCGCGGCTGCAACGAGTACGCCGCCGAGACGCTCGACTCGGGCCTCTCGTTCGAGCGCTTGGAGTTCGCGCGCGGCGGCTACGCGGGCATGCTCGGGCACATCGACGCGCGCCTGCAGACGGGGGAGAAGATCGACGGCCTCTTGGCCTACGCCCCCACCGACGACCGCTCCTGCGAGCTGCTTGCGCAAATCGCCGAGTCGGGCGTTGCGGTGGAGCTTGTCGACGGCGACAAACCACAGGTCAAGCGCCTGGGCGCGAGCGTTTCTGACTATGTTTCGGCGGGCAGGCTCATGGCCGAGCAAACGCTGAACCTCATGCGCTTCGCACCCGCCGGCGCGAGCGTGCTGCTGCTCACGGGCGACCCCTACACCGACTCGCACTACCTCACCGCGCGCGCGTTCCACGAGTACCTGCGCGAGCGCGAGCACGGCTTTACGGTGGAGGACCTCAACGGCGCCCACGGGCAGATGAGCGAGCTCAACTCGGCCCTCACCGAGCGGCTCGCCTCCGATGCCGCACCGCTACTCGTGTGCAGCGTTTTTGCCGTGGGTTCCGAGATCGTGGGCGACGTGCTCCTGCAGACGGGCCGCGCGGGCGAGGTCATGGTGATCGGCAACGACCTGTTCCCCGAGAGCGCCGAGGCCCTCGCGCGCGGGCTTTTCACGAATATCGTCTACAAGGACGCCACGGGCCTGGCCTACCGCGCCGCCAAGACCCTCGGCGATTACCTACTGTGGGGAACGGTCCCCGAGCAAGACGTGCAAAAGGGCTCGGTAGAGCTCGTGTTTGCCAGCAACCTAGACCGCTACCGAGCCCTCGCCGGGATCTAGGCGTCGGGCCCGTCCGCTTGCGGACCATATGGCGACACAGGCCCGTCGTTAACATCCTCGTAACATTGCGCGTGGTACGTTCCCAATCGCACACTGTTCACACGTTCCGAGGAGGACGCAAAGATGGTCAACTATACCTGCATGCAGAACGTGAAGCTCATGGTGGGCGAGAACTGCCACGAGCAGATGGGGGAGGCTCTGAAGGAGGCTGGCTACGGCAAGGCGTTCGTCGTGTACGATGCCGGCGTGAAGGCGGCCGGCATCATCGACAAGGTGCTCGCCAGCCTAAAGAAGGCGGGCGTCGAGTGCGTTGAGTTCGACAAGGTCCTGCCCGATCCTCCCGCGGATGTGGTGAACGAGGGCGGGGCTCTCTGCGCCGAGCAGGGCTGCGACTGCGTCGTGGGAATCGGCGGCGGCAGCGCCATCGACACCGCAAAGGGCATCAACATCCTGCGCGTGAACGGCGGGAGCATCCTCGAGTACGCAAACCCGGCAAAGGAGATGAAGAAGTCGCTCGGCCTGATGAGCGTCCCCACCACCTCCGGCACCGGCTCTGAGCTCTCGAACGGCCTGATCATCTCGGACACGGAGCACGACAGCAAGGTCGCGATCCTCGCGGCCAACGGCATGAGCGAGTTCGCGGTGCTGGACCCGGTCTTCTCGGCCGGCATGCCGCAGGGCCTCACCATCATGACCGGCCTGGACGTCTTCTCCCACGCGGCGGAGGGCTTCACCACCATCCTCGCCAACCCCGTGACGGACATGATCACCACGTCTTTGATGCAGAACGTCGTGGAGTACCTGCCGCGCGCCGTCGCGGACGGCAACGACATGGAGGCGCGCACGAAGATGCACGTGGCCGCCTCGCTGGGCGGCTGGATGCTCGCCAACGCGAGCGCCCACGTGGGGCACTCGCTGGCCCACGTCATCGGCGGCATGTGCCACATCCCGCACGGCGCCTGCTGCGCGTACTCCCTGCCGGTTGTGCTTGAGCTTGTTGCCGAGGAGCTTCCGGACAAGGTGAAGACCATCGGCGAGATTCTGGGCGCCACCTATGACGGCACGGAAGACGCGGCCGCCATCGGCGAGAAGGCCGCCGCGGCGTATCGCACCTTTGCTTACGAGACGGTTGGCGTAAAGCCGGTCTCCGATTATGTGGAGGCCACGCCGGACCTCGAGGAGCTGGCAAAGCGCGTCCCGGTGGAGCCGCTGGCCTCCCTGGCCCCCGTTGAGATTACCGAGGAGAACGCCCTGGCCATGGTCGAGAAGATCTTCCAGTAGCCGTCGGCTGGCAAATCTGGCAACAGAGATAACGAAACGGGGCTCGTGGGCTGAATGGCCCCCGAGCCCCGTTGCTATTCCTGCCGCATTAGGCGGATGGGCTTGGCCTATCTGATGCAAAGC
>CAVDTO010000118.1:0-5935 GCA_963611895.1 bacterium | reverse complement strand
AAGCGCTTCTATCTATTTAAACGTCGCTGCAAGCATTTGTGCGCGTTTCAAGACCATAGTATAGATGAAACATCTGGAACACAAAACGAAACAGCTGGAGTTTAGATTCGCCATTGGGATCTGAAAGGTTTTCCCTATGCGGCTGCGACGATAACAGGTATCCATTGCTGACTTTCTCACTCGTAATTTTCAGAACCCCGCATTAAACAACTGGTAAAACGTATTAATCAGGTCGTAAGGCATGCGAATCCAAGCAAGAACCGCTCCGTGCCGTGCACCCGCTCTTACCGCTCGCGCCCGCCTACCTACCGTTCGCCGCGTCTGTTTCATAAACCCTTTTCCACGTTTCATAAACAGCTAAGATGTGAAACATCAGATGAAACACCCGGACGAAAGGGAGTGGCCCGGATGGCAGATGAATTCAACATCGCCAACGTCATCGACGAGAAGCTCATCGCGCTCGACCTCGATGTCGCCACCAAGGAAGAGATGCTGAACACCCTGACCGATCTCTTCGAGAGCGAGGGCAAGCTCAACGACCGCGATGCCTTCTTCAAGGACGTCATGTGGCGCGAGGGCGAGGGCCAGACCGGTATCGGCATGGGCGTCGCCATCCCGCACGGCAAGTCCAAGGGCGTGAACACGACCTCGCTCGCCATCGGCACCACCAAGAACGACCTCGAGTGGGAGTCGCTCGACGACGGCCCGGTGAACATCGTGATCCTTTTCGCGGTCACCGAGGGCGATTCCGACGTCATCCACCTCAAGCTCCTGCAGCACGTGGCCATGCTCCTTGCGCACGACTCGTTCGTGGCCAAGCTCCATGCGGCCGCCACGCCCGCCGAGATGCTCGCGCTCCTCGAGTCGAGCCCCGACGATTACGACGACTAGCTCCTGTTACCAGGGTTCGAGTCGGCAGGGGAGAGCCCGACCCCGCGTCCGATATGAAGTAGGGCATTCCTTTAAGAGAGGGGAACCATCATGAAACTGGTTGGAGTCTGCGCCTGCACGAGCGGCATCGCCCATACCTACATGGCCAAGGAGAAGCTCGTCAAGGCCGCCGAGTCGCTCGGCCACGAGATCCACGTGGAGACCCAGGGCACCATCGGCGTCGAGAACGAGCTCACACCGCAACAGATCGCCGAGGCCGACGCCGTCATCCTCGCCGTCGACATCAAGATCGACACTTCGCGCTTCAAGAACAAGCGCTGCATGGAGGTGCCCACGGGCATCGTCCTCAAGGCTCCCAAGCAGATCATCCAGAAGATCGAGGAGAGCCTGAACGCCTAAAGGCGCAAAAGGGTTCGCGCGCGCCGCGCGCAAGACACCGACAACTTAGGGTTTCAGCCGCTAAAAGGGCGGTTGTAGTAAGTCCGTGAGAACGGAAAGGGGACTCTTATGAAAAAAGTGCTCCAAGACATCAAGAAGCACGTCCTAACGGCAATTAGCTACCTGCTGCCGCTGGTCGTCGCTTCGGGCCTGCTGATCGCTATCGGCAACCTCTGCGGCGGCTCCAGCATGGAGAGCCTGTCCGACCTCACCCCGGCGAGCGCGCTCACCACGATCGGCGTTTGGGGCATGGGCCTCATCCCGTCGTTCATCGGCGGCTACATCGCCTACTCGATCGCCGACCGCCCGGGTATTGCCCCCGGCTTCCTCATGGGCCAGCTCGCGAGCTTCCTTAACTCCGGCTTCCTCGGCGGCCTGATCGGCGGCCTCATCGTGGGCTACATCGCCCTCGCGATCGAGAAGAACGTGAAGGTCCCCAAGTGGGCCGAGGCCCTCATGCCCATGATGATCGTCCCGACGGTCTCCACCATCATCGCCGGCTTCATCATGTTCTACATCCTCGGTGGCCCGCTGGCCTCCTTCACCGCCGCGCTCACCAGCTTCATCAACGGCCTCGATCAGTCCCAGAAGGCCCTCTACGGCTTCATCATCGGCTGGATCGGCTGCATCGACTACGGCGGAGCCATCTCCAAGGTTCCTAACCTCATCTGCGACGGCATGCTCGCCGACGGCATCTACGGCCCCGAGGGCATCAAGGTTCTCGCCGCCATGGTCCCGCCCTTCGGCGTCACCTTCGGCCTGCTCCTCTCCAAGCTCATCAAGAAGCCCATCTACAAGAAGACCGAGGAAGAGGCCATCAAGGTCGCGTTCCCCATGGGCGTCTGCATGATCTCCGAGGGCGTCATCCCCATCGCCATGAACGACCTTGTCCGCACCGTCATCTCCACCTCCATCGGCTGCGGCGTCTGCGGTGCCATCGCCTTCTCCATGGGCGTCGAGTCCCAGGTTCCCTCCGGCGGCTGCTTCGTCATCCCCGCCATGGCTCAGCCCCTGTGGGCAGTCGTCGCGCTGCTCTCCGGCTCCTGCGTGACCGCCGTCCTGCTGGTGCTCCTCAAGAAGCGCCTCACCGACGAGGAGATCAACGATCTCGACCTCCCCGAGGACGACACCGAGCAGGAAGTCGACCTCTCCGGCTTCAGCCTGTCCTAATCACTACGCTCGCGGGGTCCTTCGGGGCCCCGCCCGCTCAAGACCGCAATTCCGCATCGTGCTCACGCAGAGGAGTCAGACGCTATGTACGAATCGATGAAGGGCATGCTCGCCAAGGCCAACAGCGAGGGCTACGCCGTCATGGCCATCAACGCCTTCAACCTCGAGACCGCCCGCGGGGTCATCACCGCGGCCGAGGAGATGGACGCACCGATCATCATCGACCTGCTCCAGGACCACGTTAAGGCCTACTTCGACTGCGACATCCTCACGAGCCCGATCGCCAAGATGGCCGCCGCGGCCCACGTGCCCGTCGCCATCAACCTCGATCACGGCCACGACATCGCGCATCTCAGGCGCTGCCTGCACGAGGGTTTCTCGAGCGTGATGTGCGACGCCTCCGCCTACGACGCGGAGGAGAACGCGCGGATCACCCGCGGGATCGTGGAGCTCGCCCAGACCTACGGCGCCTCCGTGGAGGCCGAGGTCGGCAACATGGGCTGCGCCGAGGGCGAGGACGCCCACTTCACCGACGACGCCATGTACACCGACCCCGACGTGGCCATCAAGTTCATCCGCGATACGGGCGTGGACTGCCTGGCCGTCAGCTACGGCTCCACCCACGGCGACTATCCCGAGGGCTACGTGCCGACCTTCCACTTCGACATCGTGGAGAAGATCAAGGCCGCCACGGGCGCCGCGCTCGTGCTTCACGGCGGCTCCGGCGCGGGCGACGCCAACATGCGCAAGAGCGTGGAGTGCGGCATCAACAAGATCAACGTGGGCACCGACTACATGATCGCCCAGCGCGAGTTCGTGGCCGCGGCGCTCGCCGAGAACCCGTCGTACGACTTCCCGCAGCTCTGCCAGGACAGCTGGCGCGCGGGTGTCGACACCATCAAGCACTACATCGAGGTCTCCGGTTCCGCCGGCAAGGCGCGCTAGACCCCTCGTGAAGTGATAGCGCCGGGGCCGCAGCACCCCGGCGCACCCCCCTGCAAACTTGGTTTCCCCGGGGAGGGGAGACCGCCCAACGTCCAGAAGAAGGAGACAACACCAATGCTCGTCAACATGAACCAGATGCTCGAGATGGCCAAAGAGAAGCACTTTGCCGTCGGCGCCTTCAACATCTCGGAGTCGAACCTCTTCCGCACTGTGGTCGAGGCCGCCGAGGCCAACGACGCCCCCGCGATCATCGCCGTGCACCCCACCGAGCTCGACTACTGCAAGGACGACTTCATGAAGTACGTCGTCGCCCGCTGCTCCAACAGCCCGGTGCCGTTCGTCATCCACATGGATCACGGCGACTCCATCGAGTCGATTATGCGCGCCGTCCACTGCGGCTTCACCTCTGTCATGATCGACGGCTCGCTCCTGCCGTTCGAGGAGAACATCGCCAAGACTGCCGAGGTCGTGCGCTACTGCCACATGGTCAACGTCTCCGTTGAGGGCGAGCTCGGCACCATCGGCGACACCGGCACCTCCATCGAGGGCGGCATGACCGAGGTCAAGTACACCGACCCCGAGGACGCCAAGAAGTTCGTGGCCGAGACGGGCGTCGACACCCTCGCCGTCGCCATTGGCACCTGCCATGGCCTCTATCCCAAGGGCGTGACCCCCGAGCTCAAGATGGACGTTCTCGAGTCCATCAAGGAGGTCGTCGACATCCCGCTGGTGCTCCACGGCGGTTCGGGCAACCCCGACTCCGAGATCGCCAAGGCGGTCGAGATCGGCATCCAGAAGGTGAACATCTCCTCCGACTACAAGAGCGCGTTCTTCCTCAAGGCCCGCGAGATCCTCTCCAAGGAGGGCTCGGGCTGGGATCCGAACAACCTGTTCCCCGAGTGCATCGAGGCGGGCAAGGCCGTCATCAAGCAGAAGATGGGGCTCTTCAACTGCGTCGGCGCGGCCAAGTACTACCGCGAGGCCGGCGTGAAGCAGTGGCGCCAGGAGCTCAACTAGCGAGCTGGCGCGCGTCTGCTCGCGTGCATGCCCATAGAACCTGAGCGGCGGGGCCCTGCGATATCGCGGGGTCCCGTTTTGTTTAGGGGGGGGGTTGCTTCTAGGCAACATAAATATGGGTATTCAACGAGGTTAAACGACCATTCGCCGAAACCGAAACTTGTACGAACATTTAACGCTTAATGTATAAGCGTTACCGTCCGGAGCTGCTCACACGAGGATGGAAGCCATGCAACCAAAGGGAAGCGTCGTCAACGAAATCTGCTCGCTCTACGATCGTTTGAGCGATCGCGAGAAGCGCATCGCCGACTTTGTCATGGCCAATCAAGAGAACGTTCCGAGCATGACCACGCGCGAGATCGCTCTGGGCTCCGAGACCTCGGCCGCAACGGTCTCGCGCTTCGTGCGGCATCTGGGCTACGAGAGCTTTTCGGATCTGCGCCAGGCGGTCCAGGACGACAACGCCGCCGGTGCCACGGGGAGGGCGCACGCGACGGTGGTCTCGCTCGAGAGTCCCCGGGCGGCCATGGAGACCGTTCTCATGGCCAAGAACAGGGAGCTGCTCGACACACTCGACCTCGTGGACCCCGACCAGCTCGCGCAGGCCGTTCGGCTCATCGAGCGGTCCGTATCGGTGGTGTTCGGCGCCGTGGGCAACTCGATCCCTGCGGGCCTCTCGGCGGCGTTCCTCTACGCGCAGCTGGGCCTGCGGTCGCATTGCTCGTCGACCACCGAGTCGATGATGCTCGACACGCTCGCGCTCACGCCCGACGACGTCCTCGTGTTCATCTCCAAGTCGGGCCACTCCAAGCGCCTCAACAAGATGATGGACAACGCGCTCGACACGGGCACGCCCACCATCGTGATCACCAACACGCCCGACTCGCCCCTGGCGCGTCGCGCCACCTGTGTGCTGCACGCTGCTACGCGGGACAAGATGCTCAACTCCGATCTGCCGTTCTCGCACAACTCCATCAACTTCATCATCGAGACGATCTTCTTGCTGCTGTGCTCCGACGTGCCGAACTTCCGCGCGCACTCGAGCCTCATCTGGAAGAGCATGGGCGACGACAAGGGTGTGGAGAAAGAGGTCTTCTAAGGAGCGGTAGCCATGCTCGCGGCTGGTTCTGAGAGCGCGCTTACGTAAGGCGTGGTCGACTCGTCGATTATCGAGCGTGCGGTTGTCCGGCGGGCTTTATGAGCGGTCCCTCGTGTCATTCGAACTGTTCGTGATGCCCATTGAATCGTGCGCTTGAATTGCGTTCGCGGTCGTGTTCGAGAGATGAATCGTGGCGCGATCCAAGCTTGATGGGGGAGCGTTCAGGGCCGATTTTGGGGAATTGAAATTGGTCAAAAAAGTTCTTGCAACCGCGTGACGGTCTTGTAATAATAGTCAAGCGCGAAAACGCATGAGAACACGGTGGGTGTAGCTCAGTTGGCTAGAGCGACGGGTTGTGGTCCCGTAGGTCGAGGG
>CAVDTO010000117.1:0-5996 GCA_963611895.1 bacterium | reverse complement strand
CAGATTCCGGTGAAGGGCGAGGAGAACGGCGAATCGCTTTGCCTGCTCGTCCAAAGCGAGAACGAGGCGGGGAATTTTCGCATGCTGCTTACGGGCGATACCGAGAAGGACGAGGAAGCGGAATACGATACCGACGTAGGAGATATCGATGTCCTGAAGGTGGGCCATCATGGTTCTAAGGTATCCGTTAACGAGGAGGTGCTCTCGGTGCTTAAGCCGGAGGTCGCCATCGCAAGTGCGGGTGCGGGCAACACGTATGGTCATCCCTCAAAGGAATGCCGCGAAGCGCTGGAAGAAGTGGGTTCCAAGTTCTTGTGCACGATAGACGAGGGCGATGTTTCGATTTTTCCGCGCGACCGGGGATACGAGGTCTCTACGAGCGGTCCGCACGACGGGTGAGAGCTGTTGTACCATGTTGGACGCATAACGAAGGGAGGCCCACGTGTCGCAGGAGCTGCTGCCCGCTTATCTCATAGTCGGAGCCGACGAGGTCAAACGCGATTCCGCCGTCAAGAAGCTCAAGACTCGCCTGGAGTCCACCGGTATGGCCGACTTCAATCTCGACGAGCGCGACATGTCCAAGGTCGAGGATGTCGAGTCGGTTATCAGCTCGCTTAACACGTATCCTCTTGGCTCGGATTTTAGGTTGGTCATTCTTGCTGAATGCGACCGCTTGGCCAAGTCCGTGAGCGAGCCTTTGGTCGACTACCTTGCGTCTCCCTGTGATACGACGGTGTGTCTCATCATCGCCAAGACGCTTGCCAAGAACACGCGACTCTACAAAGCCGTGGCTAAGATCGGCGCTAAAGCGGTTATCGATTGCTCCACTAAGAAGCGTTGGGAAGTGCCCAAGGTCGTTGTCTCCATGGCCCAAAAGCGCGGGCTCACCATCGACCATGCGGCCGCCGAGGAGCTCGTTTCTCGCGCCGGCGAGAGCACCCGCATGCTCGATAACGAGCTCGGGCGCATTGCGGAGCAGCGCGGTGTTGTGCACATCACGCTTGCCGATGTTGAGGCCACGGTTGCGCGAACGGCCGAGGTCCAGCCTTGGGACCTGCTCAACGCCGTTTCTGCCCGCGACGTGCGCAAGACGTTGGAACTTTTTGAGCTTATGCCCGAGAAGAACTATGTATGGTTGTTCACGCTTTTGGTGGGCCGGGTGCGCGAGCTCATCTGCGCCAAGGCCCTCGATGTCCGGGGCCAGGGCTCGTCGCTTGCCCAGACGCTCGGCATGCAATCGTGGCAGGTCAAGAACCATCTCTCGTGGGCTCGCAAGTTCACGATGGACGAGCTCACGTCGGCGCTTCGCGACGCCGTGCAGGTCGAGCGCGCCGTCAAGGGATCGCGCGACACCAAGACCGCGCTCTCGATGTGGATCCTCAAGATCGCCGTCCCCGAAGGGCAACGCTAATTTCGGTGCGGGGGCTTATCCGGAGTGCCGTCGTGGCTCCATGTTCGTGAGCGATGTTCCTTGAACGGTGGTGCATCTTTCTCGGTCGCCTTGGCTCGCGTAGTGCTACCGTGAGTTCCACGGCTCTTGGCGAGTTTGTGGCGGAATGGCGATTATGCTCGCTGTTTCTGCAATTTGAGCTGTACGTGCAGGATTGCGCGTGCTAGAGTAAACGCTTGCATGACCTCACCGTGTCTCAGAGGTGTACGGCTTTAGTAAAAACCTGAAAGGAACTCCAGAAGTGGCAAACATCAAGTCTCAGAAGAAGCGTATCCGCACCAATGAGGCAGCTCGTATGCGTAACAAGGCTGTCAAGTCCGAGCTCAAGACGCTGACCAAGCACGTCCAGTCCGCCGTCGAGGCCAAGGACGCCGAGGCCGCCCAGGCTGCCCTGCGCACGGTCACCAAGAAGCTCGACATGGCTGCTGCCAAGAACATCATCCACAAGAACCAGGCTTCCAACCGCAAGTCCGGTCTTGCCAAGCTCGTGAACAGCATCAACGCCTAAGTTCACACCACAGATTACGCGCATGAAGCGGTCCTCGTTCGAGGGCCGCTTTTTTTGATGCCGCGCTTCTGCTTTCTTGGCCTATAGAACAAAAGTGTGTCCGATTGTGAGGTGTTGGCGCAGGTCAGCGCTCTATTTTCGGATTCCGCCATGCGACGTGCCGGTCATCGAAACTAATCGCGCGGGAACGCTCAAGGGATTGCAGGATGAGCCGCTTGAGTGAGCCACGGCGAGCGGGGAGTACGACGTCCGTGAGAACTCGGTCTTTGCGGCAGACGCTGCTGCTCGGATAAGGAGCCGCTCTCGGCCACAAGAATTGCCGCCCGGCACCAGGGCTATCGGGTATGATGTGGCCCATGAATACTTATGACACCTCCCACATCCGCAATTTCTCGATCGTGGCGCATATCGACCACGGCAAATCGACCATTTCCGACCGCATCCTCGAGCTCACGCATACCGTGGACGAGCGCGACATGGAGTCGCAGCTGCTCGACACCATGGATATCGAGCGCGAGCGCGGCATCACCATCAAGTCGAACGCTGTGCGTGTGGCCTACGACGCCGACGACGGCGAGACCTACCAGTTCAACCTGATCGACACGCCGGGCCACGTTGACTTCACCTACGAGGTCAGCCGCTCGCTCGCCGCGTGCGAGGGCGCCGTGCTCGTGGTCGATGCCACGCAAGGCGTCGAGGCGCAGACCGTCTCGAACGCCTCGCTCGCCATGAACGCGAACCTCGACATCGTGCCCGCCATCAACAAGATCGACCTGCCCTCGGCGCACCCCGACGAGGTCAAGGAGGAGATCGAGGACGACCTTGCCATCCCGGCTGACGACGCGGTCTGCGTTTCGGGCAAGACGGGCGAGGGCATCCATGACCTGCTCGAGGCGATCGTCTTCTTGATCCAGCCGCCCAAGGGCGACGCCGCGGCACCTCTCAAGGCGCTCATCCTCGACTCGTACTTCGACGAGTACCGCGGCGTCGTTGCCACGGTCCGCGTGTTCGACGGCTCCATCAAGAAGGGCGACCAGCTCCTCATGATGCAGGCGGGCTCGTCGTTCTTGGTCGACGGCGTGGGCGTCAAGCGCCCGGCCGAGACCTCGGTCGACGAGCTCGGCGTGGGCGAGGTCGGCTACGTGGTCACGGGCCTCAAGGACCCCGAGGCCGTTCGCGTGGGCGACACGCTCACCTATCGCGATCTCCCCACGGCCGAGCCGCTCCCGGGCTACCGCGAGGCCAAGCCCATGGTCTACACGGGCCTGTTCCCGATCGACAACAAGGAATACGAGAACCTGCGCGACGCGCTCGACAAGCTCCACGTGAACGATCCCTCGCTCGTGTGGGAGCCCGAGACTTCGGCCGCCCTGGGCTTCGGCTTCCGCGTGGGGTTCCTCGGCCTTCTGCACATGGAGGTCGTGAAGGAACGCCTGGAGCGCGAGTTCGGACTTGACCTCATCGCCACGAGCCCGAGCGTGGACTATCACGTGTATCTCACCGACGGCAGTATGACCGAGGTCCGCAGCCCGCAGGACCTGCCCGACGCGACCAAGATCGATCACATCGAGGAGCCGTTCCTCAAGGCCAAGATCATCTGCCCGCCGGAGTACACGGGCGCCGTCATGCAGCTCGCCATCGAACACCGTGGCGTGACGACCGACATGATCCATCTCACGAGCAAATCGGTTGAGATGCACTTCGACATGCCCCTGGCCGAGCTCATCCTCGATTTCTTCGACCAGCTCAAGAGCCGCACGAAGGGCTACGCCTCGCTCGACTACGAGTTCAGTGAGTACCGCCCCTCCGAGCTCGTGAAGCTCGACATCCTGCTTTCGGGCGACGAGGTCGACGCGCTCTCGTTCATCGTGCACAAGGATAAGGCCTACGACCTCGCGCGCGGCCTCTGCGACAAGCTCAAGGAGATCATCCCGCGCCAGCTCTTCGAGGTGCCCATCCAGGGCGCCATCGGCAACAAGATCATCGCCCGCTCCACCGTCAAGGCGCGCCGCAAGGACGTGCTCGCCAAGTGCTACGGCGGCGACATCTCGCGCAAGCGCAAGCTGCTCGAGAAGCAGAAAGAGGGCAAGAAGCGCATGAAGGCCATCGGTTCTGTCGAGGTCCCGCAGGAGGCGTTCATGGCCATCCTCAAGGTGGATGAGTAGCGCGTGGATTCCCGGAACAGCGTGGCCAGGCTGCGCGAGCTCTATGCCGAGCAACCGTTCTTGATGGCGCCCATGGCGGGCGTCACCGACCCGGCGTACCGCATCATGTGCCGCCGCCGCGGGGCCAAGCTCGCCTACACCGAGATGGTGAGCGTGGCGGGGCTCGCCTATGCGAGCAACAAGACCTGGCGGCTCGTGCTCCCCGCGCAAGAGGAGGAGAGCATCTGCGTGCAGCTGTTCGGCTCGGTGCCCGAGCAGTTCGAGGGCGCGGTCGAGGCGGTGCAGGAGCGCGTGGGCTCCAAGCTCGCGCTCATCGACATCAACATGGCTTGCCCGGCGCGCAAGGTCGTGACCAAGGGAGAGGGCAGCGCCCTCATGAAGGACCCCGCGGCCGCCGAGGCGATCGTCAAGGCGGCCGTCTCGTGCGCGAACGTGCCCGTGACGGTCAAGATCCGGAGCGGCTTTTGCGCCGAGGACCGCAACGCCGCGGCGTTCGCGCAGATGCTCGAGCAGGCCGGGGCCTCGGCGGTGGCCGTGCACGGGCGCTCGGCGACCCAGCTCTACACGGGGAGCGCCGACTGGTCCGTCATCGACGAGGTCGCGCGCTCGGTGAGCGTGCCCGTCATCGGTACGGGCGACGTGTATTCGCCCGACGACGCCGTGCGCATGCTCCGCGAGACGGCGGCATCGGCGGTCTTCGTCGCGCGCGGGACCTACGGCAACCCCTGGATCTTCGGCGACGCCCGAAATCTCTGGGCCGACGGCACGCCGGTGCCCGAGCGCACGAGCTCGGTGAGGCTCGCGGCGCTGCGTGAGCACCTGACGCTCGTGCACGAGCACCTTCCGCTCATGTCGCGTGCGCGGTCGTTCGCCTCGTGGTACCTCAAGGGCATGCCGCATGCGGCCTTTTGGCGCGGGCGCGTGGTGCGGTGCACCACCTACGAGGAGTTCATGGAGCTCGTGGACCGAATCGAGGTGGACGTCGTCGCATGCGAGGCCGCCCTTTCCGCGGGCGAGCCCGTGCCGGAACATCCCGCGATCTAGCCCAAGGTCCCGCTCATGAGTTGCTTTAAGGCTCTCTACCTGCATATTCCCTTCTGCAAGTCCAAGTGCATCTACTGCGACTTCGACTCGGCCCCGCTCGCGCGGTCGGGAGGTGCGTGCGCGGTCGACGGCTATGTGCGCGAGCTCTCGCATCGCGTGGCGAGCTTTGGCGAGGCGGGGGAGCTTTCCGGTATCGAGACCGTCTACATCGGAGGAGGGACGCCTTCGGTTCTGGGACCGCTCCTGGTTGAGCTTGCGCGCGAGGTCCGCCGCTGGTGCGCGCCTGTCGAGTTCACCTGCGAGGCCAATCCGGAGTCGTTCGACGCTGCGCTCGCGAGCGGGTTGTGCGCGGCAGGCGTCACGCGCGTCTCGTTCGGCGTGCAATCGCTCTGCGACGCGGAGCTTAAGGCCATCGGACGCCTGCACGATGCGGCGGGGGCGCTCGCGGCGATTGCGGTCGCGCGCGAGGCGGGTCTGCGCGTCTCGGCTGATCTGATGTGCGGCCTGCCGGGCCAGACCCGGGAGAGCTGGGTGCGTTCGGTTGACGCGCTCGCTCGCTCGGGCACGGGGCACGTTTCGGTGTACCCGCTCACGCTCGAAGAGGGGACTCCCATGGCCAAGCTCGTTCGCGCGGGCCGGCTCGCCGCTCCGGACGAGGACTTTCAGGCTGCATGCATGGAGGAGTCCCGCTCCCTGCTGCGCGAGCGCGGTTTTGCCCCCTACGAGGTGGCGAGCTATGCCAAGGCGGGGGAGCGCTGCCGCCACAACATCGCCTACTGGACGGGCGTTCCGTACCTGGGGCTCGGCCGTTCGGCGGCCGGTATGTTCC
>CAVDTO010000116.1:0-6085 GCA_963611895.1 bacterium | reverse complement strand
CCTCAACGGCGCTCTGCTCGGCTACACCAAGGAGTTCATCGATGCCAACTTCGACGGCATCGTCGAGTTCGCCGAGCTGCCCGACTTCGTGGACATGCCGCTTAAGAACTTCTCGTCGGGCATGGTGGCGCGCATCGCCTTCGCCATCGCGACCATCACCGAGCCCGACATCCTCATCGTCGACGAGACGCTTTCGGTGGGCGACGTGTTCTTCCAGGAGAAGTGCGAGCGCCGCATCCAGAAGCTCATCGACTCGGGCGACGTCACGGTGCTCTTCGTGTCGCACTCCATGGACCAGGTGGAGCGCATTTGTCAGCGCGCCGTCTGGATCGAGAAGGGCGACCTGCGCATGGACGGCCCCGTCGACGAGGTCTGCAAGGCCTACCGCGCCCAGTTCGAGTAGGGGAAGGGACTGTCCCGCCGCGTTGCTCGCCGAGCGTCTGCTGTACGGTTGGAGACGAGACTGCGGGAACCTGAATAGGTGAGTGGATGGATGGTGCGCGGAATGCCGGGCGCCATCCATTTTTGTTTGCTGCGAGCTGGGGCTGTTGCGGCCATTGCCGAGCGAGCTTCGCCATATGGGCTCGCAGCCATCTTTTTATGCTGAGTGCGTTTCAGCCAACTCAAAAGGCCCGGTGCCGCAACTCCTTTGGGAGGTGGGGCACCGGGCCATCGCGTTGGATTAGACGCGTCGGAGAGCGAGGACGTCAAGCCTTTGCCTGCGTTGCCGCTACCGCTTGTCGGTCTCGCGGTAGACCTGGAGTTCCCACTGCTTGCGCTCGACCTTGGCCACGGAGTCGAGGACGAACCCGGTGGCGATGGAGAGCCCGCAGAACGAGATGAACGAGACGGCGAGCAACGCGGTGGGGAAGCGCGGCACCAGACCCGTCTCAAAGTACTCGCTCACGATCGGCAGGCCGAGGGCCAGCCCGATGAGGGCGAAGACGGCCGCGATCAGGCAGAAGAACTTGAGCGGGCGGTAGTCCTTGAACAGCGTCCCGATCATGCAGACGACCTTGATGCCGTCCGAGACCGTGTTGAGCTTCGATTCGGAGCCCTCGGGACGGTCGCGGTAGACGATGGGCACGTCTTGGATGCGCCAGCGGCGGTCGACGGCGTGGATGGAGAGCTCGGTCTCGATCTGGAATCCGCTCGAGAGCACGGGGAAGGTCTTGACGAACGGGCGGCTCATCGCACGGTAACCCGTCATGACGTCCTCGAAGCTGTAGCCGTAGATCCACTTGATCATGGCGCGCACGAGGTTGTTGCCAAAGCCGTGGAACGCGCGCTTGTTCTCCTTGCCGTAGGTGCCGTTGGAGAGGCGGTCGCCCACGGTCATGTCGGCCTCGTTGTTGAGGATCGGGTCGCACATGGCTTGCGCGCGCGTCTCGTCGTAGGTGTCGTCGCCGTCGACCATGAGGTAGCAGTCGGCCTCGATGTCGCGGAACATCTGGCGGCAGACGTTGCCCTTTCCCTGGCGCGGCTCGAAGCGCACGATGGCGCCGTGCTCGCGCGCGATCTTGGCCGTTTCGTCGGAGGAGTTGTTGTCGTACACGTACACGCTCGCGCCCGGAAGCTCGCGCGCAAAGTCGTCCACGACCTTGCCGATGGTCTGCGCCTCGTTGTAGCAGGGCACGATGACGGCGACGTTGCTGTAATCCAAAACGGTCCTTCCGGTTACTTTTCTTCCGTCGGCATTCTAGGGGTTGCGCCCCCAAAGTGCGCGGCCCCACATAAAAACTCGTCTATAATGCATCTCGCACAAGCGTCCTTAGCTCAGCTGGATAGAGCACCGGACTTCTAATCCGACGGTCGAGCGTTCGAATCGCTCAGGGCGCACCCTTTGGATCACGCAAGCGTCCGAGCGGGCCGGGTCGGCTGCTCGGGCGCATTTTATTGAATGCCCCAATTGCCATTTGAGCTCATATATAACGCGGCTAGGGCCCTATACGTGCTACCCTGTAACATATTCGAAACGCTATGCAGCGCATGTGAGGGGAAACGATGCAGCACGATACGAAAACCGAGACCGCAGAGCAGAACGAGGCGCCCAAGCCCGCGACCGGCATCGCGCGCCTTTTTGCCTCGCTCAAGCACCGGGGGAGCGCACCCGCGAGCACGGCCCCCGCGGCCGAGGTTCCGGAGTTCGTCAAGCCCGAGCACGTCTTCTTGGGCCAGGACCTTGCCGACCGCGACGCCGTGTTCGACTTCATCGCCAGCCGCGCGGTGGAGCTCGGCATGGCCACCGACGCCGCCGAGCTCGTCGAGGCGTTCCTCGCGCGCGAGGCCGAGGGCACCACGGGCATGATGGAGGGCTTTGCGATCCCGCACGCCAAGACGGCCGCCGTGAACGAGGCCGCCATCGTCGTCGTCAAGGACCCGGCCGGCGTGACCGACTGGGACACCATGGACGCCAAGCCCGTGAACGTGGCGATCGCGCTGCTCATCCCCGGCTCCCAGGCCGGAACGACCCACCTGCGCATGCTCTCCAAGATGGCCGAGGCCCTCATGGACGAGCGGTTCCGCGCCACCGTTCGCGAGAGCGACGACGCCTCCGCCATCGCGCGCGCCATCAACGAGCACCTGGCGTAAATCTGCTACGTTCGCGTTAGCATCCGTCCGCCCGATTCAAGGGCAATTAATCCGTTTGCGGCGCTAGTTTTTATTGCCCTTTGCGTTACACTAGGCAATGTCGTTTATCGCTTCCTCGCGGGTTTTCCGCAGGATGAGAAAAGCTAAAAAAGGAGTCATTATGGTATCTGAGAAGGCTACGCTCGTTAACCCGCAGGGTCTCCACATGCGTCCGGCCGGCCTCTTCGCCTCCACCATGGGCAAGTACGCCTGCGACGTGACCGTCGTCACCCCCGACAAGGAGGTCAACGGCAAGTCCCCGATGGCCCTCATGGCCGCCGGCATCCCCTGTGGCACCGAGGTCGAGGTCAAGTGCGACGGCGCCGACGAGGCCGATGCCCTCGCAGCTGCCATCGAGCTCATCAAGAGCGGCCTGGGCGAGTAGTTCGCCGTATTCGGTCGTATGTTGAACAACTGAGTTCATAAACGAAGCGCAGGCGCCCGCAAGGTCGGCTGCGCTTTTGTTATGTCTGTTTTGCATTCATAACACGGAGAGAGGAATGGGAATGTATCAGGGAGTTAACGCATCGGAGGGCATCGGCATCGGCACCTGCATGGTCGCCGTCGAGCCCGACCTCACGTTCGAGCCGCACGAGGTTGCCGATACCGCGGCCGAGAAGGAGCGCTACGCCGCGGCCCTCAACGTCTTCTGCGAGAAGACGCAGGCTCAGGCCGACCACATGAAGGAGGCCGTTGGCGAGGCCGAAGCCGAGATCATGAGCGGCCACATCGTGCTTGCCCAGGATCCGGGCATGACCGACGCCATCAACGCTGCCATCGACGGCGGCACCTGCGCCGAGCAGGCGCTCATGGACACCTCTACCATGTTCGAGAACATGTTCCTCGCCATGGACGACGAGATGTTCCGCCTGCGCGCCGCCGACATCGCCGACATCCGCACCGGCATCCTCGCCGAGCTGCTCGGCAAGGAGGTCGTCGACCTCTCCGTGCTCCCCGAGAACACGGTCGTCGTCGTGCACGACCTCACCCCGTCCATGACCGCCACCATCGACAAGCCGCATGTTGCCGGCATCGTCACCGAGACCGGCGGCCGCACCTCGCACTCCGCGATCATCGCCCGCGCGCTCGAGATCCCCGCGGTCCTCTCCGTGGCCAACTCCTGCTCGGCGCTCCGCAACGGCATGCAGGCCATCGTCGACGGCTCCAAGGGCGTCGTCATCGCCGAGCCCGACGAGGCCACCCTCGACGAGTACACCAAGGCCGCCGAGGCCTTCGCCGCCGACAAGGCCGCTCTCGAGGCGTTCCGCGGCCAGAAGACCGTGACCGCCGACGGCATCGAGAAGATTCTCGCCTGCAACATCGGCTCGCCCGACGACGTCGCCAACGCGCTCGACCACGACGCCGAGGCCATCGGCCTGTTCCGCTCCGAGTTCCTCTTCATGGACGCTACCGAGCTCCCCTCCGAGGAGGACCAGTTCAACGCCTACCGCAAGGTGGCCTCTGCCCTCAAGGGCGCCCCGGTGATCATCCGCACGCTCGACGTGGGCGGCGACAAGGAGATCCCCTACCTGCACATGCAGAAGGAGGAGAACCCGTTCCTGGGCTTCCGTGCCGTGCGCTACTGCCTGGCCAACCCCGACCAGTACAAGGTCCAGCTTCGCGCCCTGCTGCGCGCCAGCGCCTTCGGCGACATCAAGATCATGGTGCCGCTCGTGACCTGCGTCGAGGAGGTTCGTGCCGTCAAGGCGCTCGTCGAGGAGTGCAAGACCGAGCTCACCAACGAGGGCCGCAAGTTCAACGAGAACATCGAGGTTGGCATCATGATCGAGACGCCCGCCGCCTCGCTCATCGCCGACAAGCTGGCCAAGGAGGCCGACTTCTTCTCCATCGGCACCAACGACCTGATCGGCTACACCATGTGCGCCGACCGCGGTAACGACTCCATCTCCAACCTCTACCAGGTGTACTACCCGTCCGTGCTCCGCTCGCTCAAGAACGTCATCGAGAGCGGCGTGGCCGAGGGCATCATGGTCGGCATGTGCGGCGAGGCCGCGGCCGATCCTCTGCTCGAGCCGCTGCTGATCTCGTGGGGCCTCGAGGAGTTCTCGATGAGCGCTCCCTCGATCCTGCGCGCCCGCAAGACCATCTCGCAGTGGACCAAGGCCGAGTGCGACGAGCTCGCCGAGAAGGCACTCGCGCTCGACACCGCCGAGGAGGTCAAGGCGCTCCTCGAGGAGGCCGCTCGCTAAGCTATTCCGGGGGTCGTTCCCCGAATAGGTAGTCCCGGGACGCGCGGGTGATTAAGGGATAGCCCGCGCGCCCCTTTCAACAACAGGGGGTAACTAACAATGTTCTACACGCTCACCGCAAACCCGGCCGTCGACATGACCGTCTCGAGCTCGCCGCTCGTTCCCGACGAGAACGTCCGCACCGGTTCGGCCAGCTACACGGCCAATGGCAAGGGCCTCGACGTCTCGTTCGCCTTCAAGAAGATGGGCACCGACACCGTGGCGCTCGGCTTCTTCGCCGGCTTCACCGGCAAGTTCATCGTCGAGGAGGTCATGAACCTCGGCTGCCTCTGCAAGCCGGTCTGGACCGACGGCATCACGCGCATCAACACCTACGTGAACGACGGCCAGCACGAGTACGGCATCCTCAACCCCGGCGCGCCCATCACGCCGGAGAACCAGAAGGAGCTCTACAAGATCCTCGACGAGGCCACCGGCATGGACTGCCTCATCGTCTCGGGTTCCGTGCCGCCCAAGGCCACCCCGAGCTTCCTCGCTGAGGTCATGGAGCACGCCCAGGCCAACGGCGCCGACGTCGTCCTCGATCTCTCGTCCGACAAGCTCAAGGAGCTCGCCCACAAGAAGCCGCTGCTCATCAAGCCGAACCACCACGAGATGAAGGCCATCTTCGGCGTGCCCGTGGACACCGATGACGAGGTGCGCGTGGCCATGGCCAAGGCCCACGAGACCGGCGTTCAGAACGTGCTTCTCACCCGCGGCTCCCGCGGCGACGCCTACTTCTCCAACGGCGAGGATATCTGGTACGCCAAGCGCACCTTCAACATCAAGCTCGTCTCGTCCGTGTGCGCCGGCGACTGCACGCTCGCTGCGTTCCTGAGCAAGTGGTACAACGACCGCGACAACGTCGAGGAGGCCATGAAGCTCGCTATGGCCACCGGTGCCAACGTTGCCGAGTCCATCGGCATCGGCGACTTCGGCCACGTCGACGAGTACAAGAACCGCGTTGAGGTCCGCAAGCTCGACCGCAAGTAATCGGTTTGCCGCGCGCTCTTGCTTTTGGCTTGAGCCCATCGAGGTGGGCACTCGCCGGTAGGAGAGCGCGCTCGACTGCAAGCTTGTAGCCACGCCTCCCGTTCCCATTCGGAGCGGGAGGCGTTTTTTGTTGCGAGACTGGGGATTCGGGCTTGATGCGTTTTGCCCCATGCTGGCCTCATTGGCCCTAGAACGAAGGCAAAGCGGGGGCC